>NZ_JBEONZ010000009.1:0-123434 GCF_040308705.1 Pseudoalteromonas sp. 19-MNA-CIBAN-0066 | reverse complement strand
CCCCTGTTACAAAGAGTAAACATTACCCCCGAAAACTGGCTAAAACTCACCACACAATTTAGTCGCGTATTTCATGGCGCAGTAGGTCGCCCAGCGTCACACGAAGGATACTGCGAACACCTAAACAGAAAGCGGCGCGCCAACGTTAGTAACTGCGAAAAGCTACTGGCTTAAACCTTTACTTCAAAACTCCTCGTTATTCCCCCTCACTGTGAAAGCACAGTATTTCGCATGCCTAAAATGAATAAAAACAGCGTTATTTGAATATTATTTGAATAAGCAGAGGGATTTTAAAAATTAAGGATGCTTTTAAGCCTAGCAATGTTTGTTTAGATAAACACCAAAGGAATTAATTATTAGAGTGGGTGTCATTTTAATTTTTTTATTAGAGTGGGTGTCATTTTAATTTTTTTAATTTTTTAACATTTTAGTTTTTCAGACGTTCAGGTTTAATTATGTTCTAAATCAAACCTAAACGCGTACACTTTTACGTATTGAAGTTAGTTTTTCTTGGATTGTCTCATCAACAACTCAATAATTTTTGCGTTATTTTCGATTGGGGATTTTGGAATATTGCTTCGGTGGGGCCGTATTCAACAATTTCGCCTCGTTCTAGTACTACCAGTTGGTCGCTAATATGGCGGACTAAACTAAGGTGATGGGTTATTAATATATAGGTTAATCCGGTTTCTAGTTGTAGCTTTAGTAATAAATTAACTATTTGTGCGCGTACAGAGGGGTCTAGAGATGAAAGTGCTTCATCGAGTACAACAACCTTAGGATCTAATATAAGTGCGCGAGCAAGCGCTACACGCTGTAATTGCCCTATGCTGAACATGTGCGGATAATATTGTTGATGATCTACTAATAACCCCACTTTTAACATAGTGCTGTCTATTTTTTCGGCGCGTTGTTGTTTGTCAAAATCGGTATTAAATTGCAGGCAATCATCGAGCATGTCGGCAATAGTCAGTGCCGGGTTTAGCGAGGTTGCTGAGTCTTGAAAAATCATTCTGATATGGCGACATTGTGGATCGCGAATGCCGTTATTTTCGATTATGTTGTTTTCGAGTAAAATTTGCCCGCTATCAGCGCTATCGGCTCCGGCAAGTAATTTTGCTAGGGTACTTTTTCCGGCACCCGTTTCACCAATTATGGCTATGGTTTCGCCTTTGCCAACACTAAACGAAATATTTTTAAGTACTGCAAATTTTTTACGGCTAAATAATCCAGCCCGTAAATTAAAGCTTTTTGATAATGCTTGTACTTTTAGTAAGGGTTGCACTATTTCATCTCCTTGATCAGCGGAAAATGACACGCATAACTATGCCCTTGGTGTTTAGTTAGCTTTGGCGCAATAACACATTCTCTTTGTGCTTGCGGGCAACGCGGCCCTAACCGACAACCAATTGGTAAATGTTGCAGCGTAGGAATGGTGCCTTTAAGCGCGTAAAAAGGCTCTTTATGCGCCAAACCATGTTCGTAATCGGGTAGGCTTTTTAGTAGTGCTTGCGTATAAGGGTGGCGTGGCTGGCTAAAAATACGATGCGTTGGGCCTGCTTCAACCATTTGTCCACAATATAAAACATGAATAGTATGCGACCAGTTAACAATTTCTTCTAGCTCATGAGAAATCATTAAAATAGACATGTTTTTTAACTGATTTAAGCTTTTTAACAATCTAAATACTTGTGCACGGGTGGTGCTTTCAAGTGCGGTGGTGGGCTCATCTGCAATTAATAATTTTGGCGTACGCGCAATTGCCATAGCAATCATCACTTTTTGGCACACCCCTTCTGAAAGCTCGTGGGGGTAGCTGCTAAGTATTTCTTCGTGGTTTTTAATACCGACTTTATGAATAAGTGCTTTTACTCTGTCTTTGCGCTCGCGATTACGCTTTAAGAAAAACCCTTTACTTGCTACCTCAGGTAAGGTTTCGGCTATTTGATCAAATATTTTAGCGGTAGGGTCAAGGCAGCGACTTGGATCTTGATAAATCATGGCTATGTCTTGGCTCACTACTTTACGGCGTTGTTCTGGGGTTAAACGCATTAAGTCTACCCCGCGCCAATGCACTCTATCAGCTGTTATTACCCAGCGTTCATTAAGCACTCCTACAATTGCTTTGGCGATTAAGCTTTTACCAGAACCAGATTCACCCACTAAAGCATGTACTTCGCCTTCTTTTAAACTAAAGCTCACTCTGTCTACGGCTCTAATAACGGTTTCAGAGGTGTGTAATTCAATGGTTAAGTTTCGAACATCAAGTAATTGCATTTAATCAGCCTTACGCGCTTGTAAAACTTGGCGAAGTCCATCGCCTACTAAGTTTGTTGACAGTACCGCTAAAAACAACAGTACGCCTGGTAGGGCTACAGTCCAGGGGGCTAAATATATAAGCCCGAGGTTTTCGGCTAAAATTGCACCCCATTCGGTTGTAGGTGGTTGCGCGCCTAATTTTAAAAAACCTAAAGCGGCTATATCTAAAATAGCAGTAGAGAGCGCCATGGTAAAAATAACCACTATATATTCATATATATTAGGGTAAATCCCTCGCGACAATATATGCCAATTAGAGGCGCCATCGAGCCGATAAGCGGTGATGTAATCTTTACTCAGCTCATCTACAATTAAGTTGCGAATAGAGTGAATAAATTGCGGCAGCAGTGCCAAAATAATTGCCCATACGGTATTCATTAAACCTGGGCCTAATATCGCTATAATAATAATTGCCAGCAACAACGACGGAATAGAAAGCGTTATATCCAGTAAGTGATTTAAAAAGCTGGAGCGAAGCCCACGACTAATACCAGCAAAAGTGCCTACGAGTAAGCCAATGACAGTGGTTAAAAACGCTGCAATAATTGATAAGCCAAATGTATACGTTGCGCCGTTCATTAATCTAGAAAGCACATCGCGGCCTAAATCGTCGGTGCCTAAAAGAAAACGTACGTCACCCATTTCGCGCCACGAGGGCGGAATAAGTAAGGCATCACTATGTTGCTGATTAACCCCATAAGGGGCTAAAAAAGGCGCACTGGCAGCCAGTAAAGCAAAAGCAATAAACACCCATAAACCAACAAGTGCAGGGTGGTTGGTTTTAAATTTTCGCCACAGCCGTGCTAGGGGCGATTTATTCGACTCTTCAGAAAATAAGTTAAACTTTGCCATGAGCTTGGTTCCGTGAGAGTGGGTCGAATAGAGTATAAATTAGCTCTGCGATTATGGTGGCAAAAATAATAAATAAAGAAACCGCCATTAAGCCACCTTGTATAGCGGGGTAATCACGCTGATAAATACTATCAATTAACCAGCGGCCAATCCCAGGCCACGAAAAAATAATTTCAGTGATCATTGCCAGCGTAATAAGCGTGCTAAATTGTAAACCAATTTGCTTAATTACCGGTAACAATGCATTACGCAGCGCATGGTGCATTATAAGTTGCCTGCGATTAAGGCCTTTTGCGCGCGCTGTTTTAATAAAGTTTTGATCCATTACTTTAAGCATAGATTCGCGAGTAAAGCGTATTAATACCGTAGTGGGGTACATAGCCAGTACTATGGTAGGCAAGGTAAGGTGGTGTAAGGCGTCAATAAAAGCCATGCCCTGGTACGGAAAGCTTGCCAAGCTAATATCAATTAAAATAAAACCTGTAGTGGGTGGTATTTCATAGAGTAAGCTCATTCTTCCTGACATTGGAAACCAACCCAGTTGCAATGAAAATAGCATAATGAGTAATAATGCTAACCAAAAAATAGGCATGGAATAACCTACCATAGTGGTAGAGGAAATAAGCTTATCGGGCCATTGTTTATAATAAGCAGAGGCTAATATGCCTGTAGGAACACCAATAACAACCGAAACAAACAGCGCGTATATACTAAGCTCGAGTGTGGCAGGAATTAAGTCGAGTATTTGCGAAAACACGCTATCTCCAGAGGCAAACGACAGTCCCCAATCACCTTGCAATATGCGCCCTAAAAAAGCGATATATTGCATAAAATAATTACTATTATATAAATACTTATCTTCTAACTGGGTGTGTTGCGCAAAGTTATTACTGGGAATACCGCTTAAATTACTTAATGCATCGCCAGGAAATAAAAAGCTCAGTAAAAAAGTAAAAACGCTAAGCATTAATACCATAAAAACAAATAAACCAATGCGGCGTAAAATATAATCTAAGCGCATTATTTTTTCCTCGCATTAGCAAGCGAAATAGCACCAAATGGGCCGAGCGTTATGCCCTCTACATCAGCACTGCTTGCCTGAAAACGCATGCCGTGGGCTATTGGTATTAAAGGTAGCTCATTAATAATCATGCTTTGTGCAGCGTCATAATATTGTTTACGCAGTGCTATATCGGTTGTACTAAGCGCTTGGTTAAGTAAAGAGTCAAATTGTGGGTTACACCAATTTGCGGCATTTTTACCACTAAAGGTGGCCGTGCAACTTAGCAAAGGGCTAAAAAAGTTATCAGGGTCGGGCGTATCGGCAGCCCAGCCAAGCAGTACGCTGTCGTGTCGGTGCTCGCCAACACGCTGAATAAAGGTATTCCATTCGTATTCTATAATACTCACTTTAACCCCTATTTTACGTAAATCACTTTGCATTAGCTCGGCCATTTTACGGGCATTAGGATTATAAATACGACTGACTGGCATGGCCCAAATGTTCATGTTAAAGCCATTAGGTAAGCCAGCTTCAATAAGTAATTTTTTGGCTAAAGCAGGGTCAAAATTTGGAATGTTAGCTTGTGGTTCAAACGCCCACGAGGTGGGTGGTAAAATTGATTGAGCGCGAATACCATTGCCGTAATACACAGCCTGCATTATTTTATCTACGTCAATTGCATGAGCGAGTGCTTGTCGTACTCGTATATCGTCAAAAGGGGGGCGCTCAGTATTAAATGCCCAGTAGCCAATATTTAAGTTAGTTTCTTTTTCTACATTAATGTCGTCGCGCTGGGCTAAAATACTCAATTGCGCGCTACTTGGATGAGCAGTGACATCACATTCTTTGGTGAGCATTTTAGCTATACGCGTGGTGCCGTTAGGGGTAATGTCGTAAACCAATTGATCCAGTACCACGTCGTGTTTCCAATAAACTGGGTTTTTATAAAAGCGCACTAAATGGTCGCGCCTATACTCTTTATAAATATACGGGCCTGTGCCTACTGGGTAGTGATCAAACAAATTGGTTTGTTCGCTGGCTTTTAGTTGCATGGCATATTCTTGTGACAATACAACCGCAAAATCGGTGGCCATATTGGCTAAAAAGCTACTTTCGGCATTAAACAACTCAAACCGTACTTGATAGTCAGACACACGTACAATTTTACGAATAAGCTGATCAATTCCTACACTCTGAAAGTAAGGATAATTAGCATCGCCAACAAAGTGATACGGATTATAAACATCAAATAAGCGGCTAAAAGTAAAAATAACATCGTCAGCGTTAAAGTCACGGCTAGGCGTAAAATAAGCTGTGGTATGAAATTTTACGTCTTTACGTAAGGTAAAAGTAATCGATTTACCGTCTTTACTCGTTTTCCAATCGGTGGCTAATTCACTTTGAAATTCAGCTGTAACAGGGTCAATACTAATTAGGCGGTCGTATAATTGATTGGCAATAATATCTATAGTTGAGCCTGTTGTAGTTACCTGCGGATTAAACGACACAGGGTTTGCTTCAGCGCAATAAACTAAGCCTTGGTTTTTTTCTTTTAAGATTTCTTCTTTACTATCTATACACCCTATAAGGCTGGTTGATAGCAAAGCAAGTAATAATTTATGCACCTGCGTAACCTCTAACTATTATTGAACTATAACTAAGTAAACTGAAACTCACCCCTTGGTGTCGCTTGGGTATAGCAAGTTATATTTTTTCAGATAGCCACGTAATTGATGATACGTCAAACCCAGTACTTCTGCAGTTTTCTTTTGATTAAATTGGCTATGCTCTAAAGCTTTGTTAATCATTAAAATTTCAAAGTCGTTAGAGAGTTTTTTTAAGCTACATGGAAACTCAGTATTAATAGGCGCTGCACTTGGTAGTGCTTGAGCAACCGGCGCTGCGGCAACCGCTGGCTCAGGAGTATTAATGTTATTATTAACAAAAGCAGTAGGCTTTACTCGTGGTTTTGGCCTAAAACGGCTTTCAAATGGGTCTAAAATAATCTGATGAACGGGGATCTGTTCACTCCCATGGCGATACAAACTGCGCTCAACCACATTTTTTAGCTCTCGAATATTACCAGGCCAATCATAACTAAGCAGTGTTTCTGTGGCACTACGGGTAAAACCGCTAAACAATTGCCACTCTAAATCGCGCGCCATATTCATTGCAAACTGCTCTGCAAGCAGCATTATATCGCCTTGGCGTTCACGCAGTGGGGGAAGGGTTATTACATCAAAAGCCAGGCGGTCGAGCAAATCGCTTCTAAACTCACCTTGCTGTGCTAAATAAGGTAAATCTTCGTTAGTAGCGCACACTAAACGCGTATCTACTTTTATTGTTTGTTTACCCCCTACACGCTCAAATTCACCGTACTCTATTACGCGTAGCAGTTTTTCTTGTACCATTTCGGAGGTGTTTGCTAGCTCATCTAAAAATAAAGTACCGCTGTTTGCACGTTCAAAGCGGCCTTCGTGGCGTTTACTAGCGCCAGTAAAAGCACCACTTTCATGGCCAAATAATTCACTTTCGAGCAGGTTTTCGTTAAGCGCCGCACAGTTGAGCTTTACATAGTTTTGATCCCAACGTTTAGATAAAAAGTGTAAACGCGCTGCAATTAACTCTTTACCTGTGCCACGCTCACCAATAATAAGCACTGGTTTATCTAGGTTAGCTAACTGCGATACCTGATCAAGTACCGATAAAAAGCTATCAGATTGGCCGAGTAAGTTATCTTGTTGGCGATATTGGCTCATATTTCCTAACTCTTAGTCATTTTTACTAACAGTTAGTGTATTTCATAATGGGGGATAACTAAAGTAATTTGTAATTTGAGTTTAACTCTATGAATAAATTATGTATTTTAACTTTTATAAAGTTGGCAAGCATATTGATACAGTTATAGCAGACAAACTAAGTTTAAATTATAGAGGTAAATGTTATGGGAATTTTTTCACGTTTTGCAGACATTGTTAATTCTAATATCAATGCCATTTTAGATAAAGCAGAAGACCCAGAAAAAATGGTTCGTCTGATTATTCAAGAAATGGAAGACACCTTGGTAGAGGTTCGCTCTACGTCAGCTAAAACACTCGCTGAGCGAAAAGAATTAGTACGTCGCGTTGATACACTTAAAGCGCAAATGAATGATTGGCAAGACAAAGCTGAACTAGCGCTAAGCAAAGATCGTGACGATTTAGCACGTGCCGCTTTACTCGAAAAGCAAAAGTCAGCTGAAGCTGTAGCCTCAGTCGAGGGTGAACTTGAGCATGTAGGCTCACACATCGAAAAGTTACAACAAGAAGTAACCACGCTACAAGAAAAGCTAGCAGATGCTAAAGCTCGTCAAAAAGCGATTATATTACGTCAGCGTTCGGCTGAGTCGCGCCTTGAAGTTAAAAAAGCACTTGATAGCTCAAAGGTAGAAGATGCACTTAATCGTTTTGAGCGTTACGAAACTAAAATAGATGGACTAGAATCTCAAATAGAGTCGTACGATTTAGGCAAAAAAACCTTAGCAGATGAAATTGCCGAACTGCAAAAAAACGAAAAGGTAGACGATGAGTTAGCTGAGCTTAAAAAGAAGCTAGCAGATAAGTAACGTATAGCTAACGCATACCAATAATAATATAAGGGGCCCATGTGCCCCTACTTAAAACACTAATACGGATAGTCAGGAGAGGGTTATGTTTGATCCAGAAATACTCGTAGCACCATTTATTTTATTTATGATTTTTGTAGCGCCATTGTGGTTAATATTGCACTACCGTAGCAAAAAACAAGTAAGCCAAGGGTTAAGTGAACACGAGCATCGCCAGTTATTAGAGCTTGCTCAAAAGGCTGAAAAAATGGCAGACCGAGTCGAAACACTCGAAGCATTACTTGATCAAGAGTCGCCACAGTGGAGGCGTAAAGTATGAGTACCAAACGTGAATTATTAAGAGATCCGCAGCGCGGAAAAATAGCCGGCGTATGCGCTGGGCTAAGCGATTATTTTAATATGGAATTATGGTTAGTTCGTATTATATTTGTTAGTGCGGTATTACTAACTGGCGGCCCTTTATTTGTGGTAGCGTATATTGCAGCCTGGTTTATTTTAGATAAAAAAGAACCCACTAGCGCCTATAAAACAAATTCAACTAACTATGGCGATCCGCTAGAAGTGAAATTTAAAGTATGGCAAAAAGGCGAGCCACCGCGCCGCGCATTGCAAGACTTAAAAGAGCGTTTAACACGCGTAGATACGCGCCTACAAAATATAGAACGCTATGTTACTTCTACTGAATTTACGGTGAGCCGTGAAATTAACAAACTTTAAAGGATTTAATAGCACGGCAACTACACATTAAACAGTAAGTGAAGTGCTAAGTGCTAAACCATTATGAGTCGTACTTCATTTGCAAAAAAGACCTTTACCAGTATTAAAGGCAAAGCACAAAAAGCATTGCATCGCAGCTTAGATCAGCATGTAAAACTGGCTGTAACAGGTTTGAGTGGCAGCGGCAAAACAGCGTTTATTACCGCATTAGTTAAACACTTAACAAGCCAAGCGAGTGATAAAAACCTGCCTTTTTTTGATGTAATGCGCGAGCGCCGTCACATTGCCACTAAAGTAGTGCCGCAAGAGGCGCTTAAAGTGCCCACATTTAATTATACTCGAGCATTAAATGCGTTACTCCCCAGTGACGGCGAGCCAACATGGCCGCCTTCAACCGAGCGCATAAATACGCTGCGTTTAGCTATTAAGTATCAAAGTAACGCTGGGTTGCGTGGCCATTTTTCACCGCAATCAACACTTTATTTAGATATTATTGACTACCCCGGCGAGTGGTTGCTTGATTTACCTATGCTGGAGCAAAGTTATGCACAGTGGTGCGAGCTGCAATATCCGCTATTAACGCAGCATTTGCGGGTACATACCTCAAGTGAGTTTTTAACAGCCGTTGAGCAACTCGACCTAAATGCGCCGGTAGATGAAAGCGCACTTGCGCATATTGCACAGCTTTATCAAAGCATGTTGGTAGGGCTTAAAAAAGACACTAAATTAGCTATGCTGCAACCTGGGCGCATGTTAATGCCAGGCGATTTACAAGGCGCGCCATTGCTATTGTTTTTTCCAGTATCGGGTGAGATAAATAGTAATAACCTAGTTGCAGGCTCTAACTTAGCGCATTTAATTAAACGCTTTAACGCCTACGTTAAAGAAGTTGTAAAGCCTTTTTATAATGAACACTTTCGCCATTTTGATCGCCAAATAGTGTTAGTGGATGTGCTTAGTGCCTTAAACGAAGGGCATGCAACCTTGCAAGAGCAAAGTAGTGTTATTAATCAGTTATTGGCGCACTTTAGTTATGGTGAATCGGGCTTTTTTAAACGCTTATTTAAACCTAATATAGATAAAATATTATTTGCCGCTAATAAATCAGATCATATAACCGCTAAGCATCATAAAGATTTAGCACTATTACTTGACTCATTAGTGCACGAGCAAAGTAATCATTTAAAGTTTGATGGTGTGCAAATAGAAACCATGGCTATGTCGTCAATTACCGCAACACAGCCGCGCCAAGTAACCGACAAAGGCCAAACGCTAGACTGCATTTATGGCAAGCCACTTAACGAGCCTGATTGGCTAACCTACTTACCGCCACAGCCGCCTAATAGAATGCTTAATAAAAGTGAATGGCCAGCGCAAGGGTTTGAGTTTTTATCGTTTTCGCCAATGCCAAGCCCAGATAAGCAGTTAAAACATATTCGATTAGATCATGTGATGCAGTACCTGTTAGGAGACAAGTTAGCATGAGTGAATCAAACCAAGAGTTTCAAGCAGGACGTCGTATAAATACCCAGAGTATGGAGCAAAACGAACCTGAATTGGCGCCTGCAAAAATAATTGAACATGGACAAAGTGATTACCAAGAAGATAATGACGAAGCGCTAGAGCCAGAAATTGACCTAGCGCCAGTATATAAAAAGTCAAAATGGCAAACGCTCAAAGGCATTTTTGTTGTTAGTTTTATAGTGCTGGTGTTGTTAGAGTTCGCTTTTTCATTGGTACTGGCTTTTCAACAGTCGATTATTTTAGGCAGTATATATTTAACCGCTGTAGTGAGTGGGGTGTTGCTAATAGGGCGCTTATTATGGCGCGAATACCGAATGCTGCGCAGTTTAAAACGTAACCAGTTACATCGCCATGAAGCCGACAGGCTGTTAAATAGCGAGCAAGTAGGCGGCGCATTACCTTGGCTTGAAAAACTAAATAAACATCAGCAACTTGATAACTTTGAAACTTTTAAAAATCAAGTGGCAACGCATCACAGCGATAAAGAAATAATGACGCTGTACGCCAATAGTTTATTAATAACGCAAGATACCCAAGCTAAAAAGCTAATTAATCGCTTTGCAACTGAATCGGCGTTACTAGTTGCGCTTAGCCCGCTGGCGCTGGTGGATATGATGGCTGTTCTGTGGCGTGGTACTAAGTTAATAGAGCAAATAGGAAAAATTTACGGGATTGGTTTTGGTTACGCAAGTCGCATAAAACTGTATCGCATGCTAATAAAGCAAGTAATGTTTGTGGGCAGTGCCGAGCTTATTTCTGATTTAGCTGCAACCGCGCTAAGCGCCGAGTTATTAGGTAAGCTTTCAGGGCGAGCAGCACAGGGCTTAAGTGCCGGTATATTTACCGCGCGCATTGGCTACAAAGCAATGGAACTAAGCCGCCCATTACCTCGGCTTGAAAATAAACGCAATTTATTAAAAAGTACGGTACAAAATATTGCTAGTAAAATTATTAGCCGTAAAAAGCCCGAGACAACGGAATAAGCAGTATTAAGAAATACTTGGCAATATTTATGTACAGCTAAAAGTATAAATATTGCACAAGTAGCCATCTGAGCATCCGGGATGCTTGTGCTTTGAATGCCCATACGTTTTGATTGAAGGCTAATACCCAATAACAATCAAAATAAGAGAGTATTCAATGAGCAAGCATCATATAAACACCCAATGTATTCACGGCCCGCAAAAAGCAAACGACCCTCACGGCGCACTCACTTCTCCTTTGTATCAAACCTCAACTTTTCATTTTGAAAATGCAGCGCAAGGTGCAGCACGTTTTGCTGGCGATGAGCCGGGCTATATTTATACCCGCCTAGGCAACCCAACTACTACCGAGCTTGAACAAAAAGTAGCGCAATTAGAGGGCTGTGAAGCGGCTGCAGCAACGGCAACTGGTATGGGGGCGGTATCGGCCTCAGTACTTAGCTTTTTATCGCAAGGGGATCATTTAATTGCATCGAGTGCTTTATATGGGTGTACCTTTGCGTTTTTCTCGCACATGTTGCCGCGCTGGGGAATAGAAGTCACCTTTGTTGATATGACCAACGAGGATGAACTACGCGCTGCAATTAAACCCAATTCAAAAATGATATTTGTAGAAACGCCCATTAACCCCACTATGGCGGTTATCGATTTAGCATTAATTGGCGCCGTTGCAAAGCAGCACAACTTAATTAGCGTGGTCGACAACACCTTTTTAACGCCATTACTACAATCACCTAAGCAGTACGGTATCGATATTATAGTACACAGTGCTACCAAATATTTAAACGGCCATGGCGATGTGGTAGCGGGCATTGTATGTGGATCTATGGAGCATATAACGCTAATAAAAATGACGGTGCTTAAAGACATTGGCGCCACTATAAGCCCGCACGATGCTTGGCTTATTAATAGAGGTTTAAAAACCCTCGCCATAAGAATTGAGCGCCACTGTATCAGCGCACAAACAATTGCCGAATACTTAGAAGCGCACCCACAAGTAAGTAAAGTTTACTATCCTGGGCTTAAATCGCACCCTGGATATAAATTTATTGGCAAACAAATGAAAGCGGCAGGCGGTGTTATTGCTTTTGAGCTAAAAGGTAGTTTGCAGCAGGGGGCGCAATTTATTGATAGTATGCGGCTTTGTACAATTGCCGTAAGTTTAGGCGACGCTGAAACACTTATTCAACATCCAGCCTCTATGACCCATTCACCTTACACACCAGAGGAAAGACTCGCTGCAGGTATTAGCGATGGATTAATTAGGCTTTCGGTTGGACTTGAAGATGTTAACGATATTATTGCTGATCTTCATCAGGCATTTACTCAAATAAATTAGAGTGTATTTAATTGTGTACGATATTTTGCATCTTTAAAGCTTGTAATTGCTAGGTTGTTTTAAATTATTTACTTGCGTGTAATTTTAAGTGTACAAGGTGGCTGATCGTGGCTAATACAGATGTAGCCCAAGCTATTAAACTTTTGTTCACTTTTGCATAGTATGGCTGCAATCGGTATCCAAGTTACTTGGGTATCACCCTGACACCGGTTTCGGGTTAATCCCAAAGAAGGTACTAATGGCTAAAGCAAGTAAATACACCTCCAAAACACCAGATGAAAATGGCGTTATACATTGGAGCGATGAAGAAAATAAAATTTGGTCTGAGCTCGTAGCGCGCCAACTTGCGTGCATTGAAGGCAAAGCCTGTAACGAATATATGGAAGGTTTAAAAAAAATAAACCTGCCACACGATCGTATTCCGCAACTTAGTGAGCTAAACGAAGTACTGCTAGCCACTACCGGTTGGCAAGTAGCGCCAGTGCCGGCACTTATCGACTTTGATGAGTTTTTTCGGTTACTGGCCAATAAGCAATTTCCGGTGGCGACTTTTATTCGTAGCCGGGATGAGTTTGATTACCTACAAGAACCCGATGTGTTTCATGAAATATTTGGTCACTGCGCTATGCTTACTAACCCTGATTTTGCAGAGTTTACGCATAAATACGGAAAACTTGGCTACGCGGCAGAGAAAAAAGATCGTGTATACCTAGCGCGCATGTACTGGTTTACCGTTGAATTTGGTTTAATGCAAACCGATAATGGTTTGCGTATATACGGCGGTGGTATTTTATCAAGCCCAGGAGAAACCCAGTACGTATACTCAAGCACGCCAGAAATTACACCAATGAGTGTATTAGATGTGCTGCGTACCCCGTACCGAATTGATATTATGCAACCGCAGTACTACACCATAAATTCGATTCATGATCTGTTTGATATATCGCAAATGGATATAATGGCTTTGGTTGAACAAGCAAAAGAACTTGGCTTGCACGATCCAAAATTTTCACCAAAAGAAAAATTAGCTAGTTAACTTTAATATAAAAAGTAACGCTAAAGATAAGGATTTAAAATGTCTTCATTAAGTGCACAAAAATGCGAAGCCTGTCATGCCGATGCGCCAAAAGTATCAGACGAAGAGCTAGCGCAATTAATTACCAAAATCCCTGATTGGGTACCTGAAGTACGCGATGGCATTATGCAGCTTGAGCGTGTTTACAAATTTAAAAACTTTAAACAAGCTATTGCGTTTACTAACAAAGTAGGCGATATGGCTGAAGACGAAGGCCACCACCCAGGTTTATTAACCGAGTGGGGCAAAGTAACAGTTACTTGGTGGAGCCATTCAATTAAGGGACTACACAAAAACGATTTTATTTGCGCTGCTAAAACAGATGACGTATTTAACGCGCTGTAATACCAAACTAAATTGAGCAAACCAACAAAGGCACTTATTTTTAAGTGCCTTTTTGCTTTTTAGGGAAAATAAAAGACCAAACACAGGGAGCTTAGGCTAGCAGGCCGATATGGATTATTTAGCCCTTAACTATGTGATGCAGATAAGGGCTAAATTGGGTTAGCGCAAATTATTTGTCGGTGTTTAGCATTTCATCATGCTCAGTCATATCCCAAGGAAGCTCGCCTGGGCTGTTATCTAAAAAGTGCAAATAGTTTTCAAATTGGTCGAGAATATCTTTCACAATATCATCTTCGCTATAGCCAAAAATATCATACGACAAACCACCACGGCGTAAGTATACCTCTGCACGACAATACGTTTCAGTGTTATCTGTTTCAGGTTTTAGCTCAGAGTGAACAAAACTAGGCATTGCATGCTCTGTTAACCTTATGTCGTATACAAAGTCCATATGTTCATGGCGTAAAACAGTTAAGTGCGCGCGACATAAGTCGGCATCAAATACTACTTCAGCATGCCATTGTCGAGATTTTAATTCGGCTTGCACTTCTTTCATCGCTTTAGTCACTACTTGGTCAATAAAGTTATGTACTTTGCTTTTGTTTGGGTAGTCGATCATGGCTGCTAAACGGCGTTTCCAATGCGATAAATTTAAGTTTCTGCCGTTTAAAGTATGTGCTTGTAAACTGGTATCGCGATGCCCTTCAATTACAAGCGCACGCCATAGGCCAACAGTGGCAATTAGCATAATAATAGCAAAGGGTAATGCACTGGCTATTGTCATAGTTTGCAGTGCGCTGAGCCCGCCTGCCAGTAATAAAGCTGCAGCAACCGCACCTTCAAGAACCGCCCAAAATACCCGCTGCCATGCAGGAGTGTTTGCATTACCACCTGAAGCTAATGAATCAATAACGAGTGAGCCAGAGTCAGACGAGGTAACAAAGAAGGTGATAATTAAAAATACCGTTAATAGCGAAATAAAGAATGACCAAGGTAATACTTCAAATAATTGAAATAGCGCTACGGCATGGTTCGCTTGCACATCAGTAATTAAAGTGTCTAAGCCTTCATTCATGATTAAATTGAGAGCCGTATCACCAAATATCGAAAACCATAAAAAAGTGAATATGGTGGGCACTAACATTACCCCAACAACAAATTGCCTGATGGTGCGACCGCGGCTAATTTTTGCGATAAACATACCCACAAAAGGTGCCCAGGCAATTGTCCAGCCGAATATAAATAAGGTCCAGTTACCTATCCAGTCGCTGCGACTATAAGCTTGCAAGTTAAAGGTACGCTCAACAATACCGCTTAAGTAACTGCCAGTATTTTGTAAAAAAGATTCTAAAATATGAATGCTAGGACCAATAAAAAATACAAACATCATTAAAGATATTGCCAAGGTCATATTCAAAATAGATAAGCGCTTAACGCCTTTATCCATACCTGCTACCACAGAGATGGTTGCTGCTGCGGTTATAATAGCAATGGCTGATATTTGCACTGTGGTATTTATAGGAATGCTTGGCCATAAATAATGTAGGCCCGCATTTATTTGCGTTACCGATAACCCCAAGGTCGTGGCTATACCAAATAGAGTACCTAAAATAGCAAATATATCGACCGCGTGACCAATTGGGCCATAAATTCTATCGCCAATTAAAGGATATAACGCTGAGCGAATTGATAGGGGCAAACCATGACGAAAAGCAAAGTAGGCAAGTACTAAACCTACAATTCCGTATATTGCCCATATATGAAATCCCCAATGGAAAAATGCAATTTGCATTGCTTGTTTAGCAGCGTTAACTGTTTCTGCCGCACCCGAAGGTGGAGATGCATAATGCAATACAGGCTCAGCAACACCAAAGTAGAGCAGTGCAACACCGTAGCCTGCAGAAAATAACATAGCAAACCACTCTGCAAAGCTATATTGCGGCTCTGAGTGATCGGGCCCTAGTTTTATGTTTCCCCAACTAGAGGCGGCAACAGAGACTATAAATACTAAAAATATAGCGACAGATAACATATAAAACCAGCCAAAGGTTTCTGTTATCCAAGTAAGGGCGATACTGAATGCTTTACCAGCAAGTTCAGGGTTACTGCTCGTACCTATCACTAAAAGGAGAATGATGAATACGGCAGGCAAAAATACGGGGAGTAAAATAGTTGAGCGTAAAGCTTTTGTTGTCATATTAGTCCTTAATATTTATTGCTAACTTTAATTTATGCTTAACTACCTTATTATATTCTGGGTGTGCTTGGCTAATTTAATTACTTTTAGCTACTTCAAGTAAAGTAAACTGGTCTGAGTATTATTTATTCAAAGTACCTTTTTGCTTTTTTATTACATATTTAATAGCATGGTTAAAACAATTAAAAAAACAGCCTTAATGACCCTATCTCGTTATCACCTTGCAGCGCTAATTATTACAGTGACCTTTATAGACTCGATGTTTATTCCGCCTGTATTTGGCATACAGTGGCACAGCCAAAAATTTACCTATGAGTTGTCTACTTACCTAGTTTGGATAAAGCTGATATTGGTAAGTATTGCTACTTATGTGTTGATAAAAAGCATCAGTAAAACAAGCAAACATACTGTTCAAGCAAAATTAGTTAGCTTGCTATTGTTTATAATGGCAGGGTTACAAATTGTAGCACTTGGGCTTACATGTATTTGGTATGTCATTGTTGGCAGTCAAGCGCAATTTTATCAGCAGCAGGAAAATATAGTAGCGTATACCAGCGATGTAGGTGCATTTGGCAGTGCGTATCATTACTTTGGTTATCAGTGTGTGGGTGAATATGGTTTTTATACATACATGCCAATAGCCACTATCGATTGGTTACGGGACATGTCATTTTATGAGAAAAACAATCAGCTAATTATTCGTTATTATGATTTTAAAACGAAAAATCAGCAGGTAAAACAAATAGACTTACATGGCTTGAGTTGTAATGGGTGATTGTAATACACAATGCCGGCTAAATAAAAAGCGCTAAACCCACAAGGGCTTAGTGCTTTTAAATATACAATTAAAGTTCAGCTAAAACACTTAACTTTAAAGTGTCGTTGGGTTTCGCTGCGCTCTACCCAACCTACTTAACTATTCATCATCAATTGAGCGGAGCAGGGCGTTGATGCCTACTTTTTCGCGTGTTTGCTGATCTACTTTTTTCACTATAATTGCAGCGTACAGGCTGTGGCTACCGTCTTTTGATGGTAGTGCGCCAGGGACTACTACTGCGCCTGCTGGTACGCGGCCGTAGTGAATTTCACCGGTTTCACGGTCATAAATACGGGTACTTTGGCTGATGTAAACGCCCATTGAAATTACCGCGCCTTCTTCAACAATTACACCTTCTACTATTTCAGAGCGTGCGCCAATAAAACAGTTGTCTTCGATGATGGTTGGGTTGGCTTGTAATGGCTCTAAAACGCCGCCTATGCCTACGCCACCCGATAAGTGTACGTTCTTACCAATTTGTGCACACGAGCCTACAGTAGCCCATGTATCAACCATGGTGCCGTCGTCAACGTATGCGCCAATGTTTACATACGATGGCATAAGTACCACGTTTTTACCTACAAAGCTGCCTTTACGCGCAACAGCATTAGGCACTACGCGCATGCCGCCTTGTTTAAATTGCTCCGGCGTGTAGTCGCTAAATTTAAGTGGTACTTTGTCGTAAAACTGATTTACGCCATCGTCCATTGCTTGGTTTTCGCGAATACGGAACGACAGTAAAACCGCTTTTTTAAGCCATTGATGTACTACCCATTCACCCGATATTTTTTCAGCAACGCGTGCTGCGCCACTGTCTAGCAGGTCAAGCGCGTCAATAATGGCTTGCTTTACTTCAACAGGTACTGTGCTTGGGCTAATGCTATCGCGGTTATCCCAGGCGTTTTCGATCATCGTTTTTAAATCTGACATAGTGTCCTCTTATTCGGTTTCTGCGTTGAGTTTTTTACGCAATGCTTGATGAATTTTGGCTTGTTCTTCGTCTGTAAGTGCTTGGTACTCGTTATTAGAGACCACGAAGAAATCTTCTGCGCGCTGCCCCACTGTGGTAATACGCGCAGCGTGTATGTGTAATAAGTGTGCTTGAAAAACTTCGGCTATTTTAGTCAATAAACCGGGTATATCAATTGCTTGGATTTCAATTAGGCTGCGATCTTTACGCGGATGCGGGCGCAGCACAATTTTAGGTTTTATATTAAAGTCTTTAAAGCGTTGCGAGCGATTCTTTTTGAAGCGAATTTTTTTACGCGGCTCAAACAAGGCTTGCTCTAGGGCGCGTTTAATTGATTGTGCTCTGCCACTGGCAATTGGCTCGCCATTTACTTCTAAAATAACAAAGTTAAATAGTACGTAGCCATCTTTGGTGGTAAGTACTTGCGCGTGCTGTATTTGCGCCTTTTTAGAACCAATAACACTCACTAAGCGGGCAAATAAAGGCCCAGAGTAAGGGCTGTATACAAATACTTGGGTGCCACCGTGCATCGCTTTATTTGATACGATAACACTCGGTTGACTTAAATCTTCGCTATTAACTAAATGCTGGCTGTGCCATGAAATTTGCTGTTCGCTAAAAGCGGTAAAGTAATTGGCTTTAAAGCGGCTCCAAATTAAATCAATTTGGTCTTCCATGTAGCCTAAGTTGAGTAATCGCTGTTTAGCTTGATGCTTTTTGTCGCGAATTTGGTCGCGTTGATCCATTGGATTTTCAAGCCCTAAACGCAGTGCGTGTTGCGTATGTAAGTAAAGCTCACGCAGCAGGGTGTTTTTCCAATCGTTCCATAAATTGTCGTTGGTGGCACGTATATCGGCAACGGTTAAGCAATATAAATAATCAAGTTGGCGCTCTGTTTTTACTCGTGTGGCAAAGTCTTTAATAACTCCAGGGTCGTTTATATCTTTACGTTGTGCGGTAACCGACATAAGTAAATGATTACTAACCAGCCATGCGATTAGTTTACCATCGGCGACAGAAAAGGCATGTAACTTTGCAAAGGCTAGTGCGTCAACAGCGCCCAGCTCTGAGTGGTCGCCACCACGGCCTTTGGCTATGTCATGAAATATACCCGCTAAATAAAGTAGCTCAGGTTTATCCATACGAGTGACTATTTCACTACAAATAGGAAATTCGCTGACACCGGTTTTATCAAAGTACTGATAAATATTATTTATTAATCTGTGGGTGTGCTCATCTACTGTGTAGGCATGAAATAAGTCAAATTGCATTTGCCCAAATATGTTTCGCCACTGCGGTAAATAAGCAGCCAGCATGCCGTGTTTATGCATTAAGGTAAAAGCACGGCCCATACCATTGGGGTGCTTTATAAGACGTAAAAAAGCTTCGCGACAGGCAGCGTAATCTTGTAAGTCGCCCAGTAAACGGCGGCGCACTTGGCGAATAGTGCGAATAGTGCTGGGATAAATATGCGTTATTTCTGGGTTATCGGCAATATGCTCAAATAACATAAAAAGCTGATCGCGCCTAAAAAATACCGATGGGCTTTTTACTTTAATTTGATTGCCAATACGCTCAAAATTGCGATCAAGTTCTTGAATAATAGGTTGATGGTGTTTTGGCGAAATACTTTGTTCAAAGTACGCCAGCAGCATCAGGTTTAGCTCGCGTACGCGGCTCATTATTCTAAACAAACGCTTCATCATGCGCTCAACTGACGATTTACCATCGCTACCAAACCCCAGAATTTCGGCGGCTTGCGGTTGATGATCAAACAGTAAGCGATTTTCTGAACGCCCTGCAGCCAAATGCAGCGCAAAACGAATATTCCATAAGTTTTCTAGGCACTCTGAAAGCTCTTGAAACTCTTCGTGAGTAAGGTAGCCATGGCTAATAAGCTCTTGTAGGGTTTCTGCTCTAAAGTGTTTTTTAGCAACCCAAATAATGGTTTGCAGATCGCGCAGGCCACCGGGGTTTTCTTTTATGTTAGGTTCGAGATTATACGCTGTGCCGTGGCATTTTCGGTGGCGTAAATGTTGCTCTTGTACTTTGGCTAAAAAAAACTCATTTGAGCGCCACACTGGCGTGTCAATTATGTGGTTTTTTAGCTTTTCAAATTCTATATGATTACCAAAAATAAGCCGGCTTTCTAATAAGCTGGTGGCAAAGGTAACGTCTTCACGTTTTTGCTCTATGGCTTGCGCTATAGTGCGAACACTGTGCCCAATCTCTAAATTGAGATCCCAAAGCATGGTAACAAACTGACCTATTTTTTCGCTGATTTCAGCGTTTGGTTGTTGTGTTACTAGTAGCAAAAAGTCGATGTCGGAATAGGGGTGTAATTCACCTCGTCCATAACCACCTACGGCTATAAGTGCTAGGTCGGGTTCGTGCGCTAAATCATAAACATGAAACAGTTTGATCAGCAAACGATCTATGAATTCAGCCCTGGCATTAATTAAATTACCAACCGGTTGTTTAGAAAACTCATTAAAAAGCCATTTATAAAAATAGCTAGAACAATCGCGATAATCACTAAGTTGCTCTGCGTCGCTAAGCAACTTTTTTACTTTGTTGGGTAATGCCACCGGGGCTGATTCCTTATTTATACGAGTTCATTTTGATAAATAAATAGCTATCAAGTTGAACGGGTATTTTAATGCTCAATGATCCTGTCGATTGTATCATCTGATCGTAGCGTTAAAATTTCAACACCATTTTCAGTTACTAACAAAGTATGTTCCCACTGGGCTGACAAGCTACGGTCACGTGTAACCACAGTCCAATCATCTTTAAGTAGTTTACATTGGCGTTTGCCCGCATTGACCATAGGCTCAATAGTTAAACACATGCCGGCTTTTAATACTTCGCCAGTACCTGCTTTGCCATAGTGCATTACTTGTGGCTCTTCGTGAAACCCTGCGCCAATACCATGGCCACAGTATTCACGAACAATTGAGTAGTTGAAGCTTTCAGCATATTTTTGAATTGCTTCGCCAATATCGCCTAAACGCACACCTGGTTTTACCATTTTAATGGCAAGGTAGAGACTTTCTTGTGTTACTTCTGCAAGGCGTTTACCTTGAATGTTAGGGGTACCAACATGGAACATTTTAGAAGTGTCGCCGTGGTAGCCATCTTTAATTATGGTAACGTCAATATTAATACTGTCGCCATCTTTTAATGGCTTTTCGTTTGGAATACCATGGCAAATAACATGGTTTACAGAGATACAAACTGATTTTGGAAAACCATGATAATTTAATGGAGCAGGGATTGCTTGTTGCACATTAACAATATAATCATGACAAATTGTATTTAGCTCATCGGTGGTCACGCCCGGCACTACATATGGGCCGATCATTTCAAGTACATCTGCCGCTAAGCGCCCAGCTACGCGCATTTTCTCTATTTCTTCAGGGGTCTTAATAATAGCGCTCATTGAAGCTCCAAAGTTGAGTTTTTAACATTTATCGTCGCACAATTTTTGCACGCGATGTTGAGTATTTAATTTTAATATGGTATAAAGCGCGCCGTCTTTTTACAAATAAATTCTTTAATGATTTTTTGTATTTAAGGCAAACACAATTTTATTTTAACACACACACGTATCGTCACATACACTTGGGTGCATTAGAAGTTTAAATATTTCGGTGTTGGTGCTATGGGATATGTGGAGGCCTAACCCTAAACAACTATAGAGGATCTATAAAATGGCAAACGTTTCAATGCGCGATATGCTTCAAGCTGGTGTTCACTTTGGTCACCAAGCACGTTACTGGAACCCTAAGATGAAGCCTTTCATCTTCGGCACACGTAACCGTGTACATATCATCAACCTTGAGCAAACTGTACCAATGTTCAACACTGCACTTAAGTTTTTATCTGGTGCTGCTGCAAACAAAGGTAAAGTTCTTTTCGTTGGTACTAAGCGTGCAGCAAGCGAAGCAGTGAAAGAATCTGCAATCGCAAGCGACCAGTACTATGTAAACCACCGTTGGTTAGGTGGCATGTTGACTAACTGGAAAACAGTTCGTCAATCAATCAAGCGTCTTAAAGACCTTGAAATACAAAGCCAAGACGGTACTTTCGAGAAGTTAACTAAGAAAGAAACGTTAATGCTTAACCGCGAAATGGAAAAGCTTGAGAAGAGCCTTGGCGGAATCAAGAACATGGGCGGTCTTCCAGACGCGCTTTTCGTTATTGATGCTGACCACGAGCACATTGCTATCCGTGAAGCTAACAACCTAGGTATTCCGGTTGTTGCAATTGTTGATACTAACTCGAACCCAGATGGCGTTGATTTCATCGTACCTGGTAACGATGATGCTATCCGTGCGGTAAGTCTTTACACTAACGCTGTTGCAACTGCGATCACTGAAGGCCGTGAGAACACACTTGTTGCTCAAGCTGAAAAAGACGATTTCGTAGAAGCTGAGTAATTAGCTGTCTTCAAGTCTTCATCTTTTAAAGGTGAAGACTTGCTATTCTTGTAGAGCGGGTAACCCGCTTATCTAAACCTGATTCAGATTTGAGGAATTACTAATGGCTGTAACTACTGCCCTAGTTAAAGAATTACGCGAGCGTACTGGCGCTGGCATGATGGATTGTAAAAAAGCGTTAACTGAAACTGATGGCGACATCGAGTTAGCGATTGAAAACATGCGTAAAAGTGGCGCGGCTAAAGCAGCTAAAAAAGCAGGCAATATCGCTGCTGAAGGCGCTATCATTATCAAGAAAAATGGTAATGTTGCAGTGCTAGTTGAAGTTAACTGTCAAACAGACTTCGTAGCTAAAGACGTAAGCTTTTTAGCGTTTGCTGATAAAGTAGCAGAAGCTGCAATTGCAGACACTGTGACTATCGAAGACTTACAAGCTAAGTTTGAAGAAGCACGCGTTGAGCTAGTAACTAAAATTGGCGAAAACATTAACGTACGTCGTCTACAGTACATCACGGGTGAAAACCTAGTTGAGTACCGTCATGGTGATCGTATTGGTGTTGTTGTTGCTGGTGTTGCTGATGAAGAAACACTTAAGCACGTTGCAATGCACGTTGCTGCATCAAGCCCTGAGTACTTAACTCCTTCAGACGTTCCTGCTGATGTTGTAGCTAAAGAACAACAAGTACAAATCGAAATCGCGATGAATGAAGGCAAATCTGCTGAAATCGCTGAGAAGATGGTTGTTGGCCGCATGAAAAAATTCACTGGTGAGGTTTCTCTTACTGGTCAAGCTTTCATCATGGAACCTAAGAAAACTGTTGGCGAAATTCTTAAAGAGAAAAACGCAACAGTTACTAGCTTCGTACGTGTAGAAGTTGGTGAAGGTATCGAAAGAAAAGAAGAAGATTTTGCTGCTGAAGTTGCTGCACAAATCGCTGCTGCTAAAGCTAAATAAGATTAACTATTTGTGTAGGGAGTAAAAAAGACATGCAATTAATGTGTTATTTGCTTTTGCTTCACAGCTAGAAATTCTTTAAAATAACCGCGCTTTTATGTTTAACATAAGCGCGGTTATTTTTTATCCATTTTTTATAAAAGTTGGCCCCAATACTATGACTATCAATCGTAAACCTATTTTTAGACGCGTTCTTCTCAAATTAAGCGGTGAAGCTTTAATGGGAGATGAAGGCTTTGGCATCGACCCTAAAGTGTTAGACCGCATGGCTCAAGAAATTAAAGAGCTCGTAGAGCTCGACGTAGAAGTGGGTTTAGTTATTGGCGGTGGAAATTTTTTACGCGGTGG
The DNA here is from genome assembly GCF_040308705.1 of Pseudoalteromonas sp. 19-MNA-CIBAN-0066. Classification (NCBI taxonomy): domain Bacteria; kingdom Pseudomonadati; phylum Pseudomonadota; class Gammaproteobacteria; order Alteromonadales; family Pseudoalteromonadaceae; genus Pseudoalteromonas; species Pseudoalteromonas sp. 19-MNA-CIBAN-0066. The sequence continues at coordinate 99,944 of NZ_JBEONZ010000009.1, read as the reverse complement.
CTCGTTAGCAGAAGCAGGCATGAATCGTGTTGTTGGCGATCACATGGGTATGCTTGCAACCGTAATGAATGGTTTGGCAATGCGTGATGCGCTGCATCGTGCATTTGTAAACTGTCGTTTAATGTCGGCTATTCCACTTCATGGTATGTGTGATGCGTACAATTGGGCTGAAGCAATTAGTTTATTAAAAACGGGCCGCGTAGTTATTTTTGCAGCCGGTACGGGTAACCCATTTTTCACTACCGACTCAGCAGCCTGTTTACGTGGTATCGAAATTGAAGCCGATACGGTAATTAAAGCGACTAAAGTAGATGGCGTTTACAGCGATGACCCAGTTAAAAATCCAGATGCGACACTTTATCGTCATTTAAGTTACAATGAGATAATTGAGAAAGAATTGAAAGTAATGGATTTAGCGGCATTTACATTAGCACGCGATCATAATATGCCATTGAGCGTATTTAATATGAATAAATCAGGCGCATTAAAACGTGTTATTATGGGTGAAGAAGAGGGAACCCTTATTTCTTCACAAGCCTCAGATGAAGTAATTAAATAGATTAGGATTAAACTGTGATTAACGATATTCAAAAAGATGCGCAAGAGCGCATGCAAAAGAGTGTAGCAGCACTGGGCAGCCAGTTATCTAAGATTCGTACTGGTCGTGCTCATCCTGCATTGCTAGATGGTATTATGGTGTCGTATTATGGCTCGCCAACACCGTTAAACCAAGTTGCTAACGTAACAATTGAAGATTCACGTACACTGGCTATTGGTGTATTTGATAAGTCACTTGCGCAAGCGGTAGAAAAAGCAATAATGGCATCTGACTTAGGTTTAAACCCAATGTCAGCAGGTTCAGTTATTCGTGTACCATTACCAGCATTGACTGAAGAACGTCGTAAAAACTTAATTAAAATTGTTCGTGGTGAAGTTGAAGGCGGTCGTGTTGCAGTACGTAACATTCGTCGTGACGCGAATGGCGATTTTAAAAACTTATTGAAAGATAAAGATATTTCTGAAGATGAAGCGCGTCAAGCTGAAGAAGCAATTCAAAAGATGACCGATAAATTCATTAAAGAAATGGATACTCAATTAGCAGCTAAAGAAGCTGAGTTGATGGAAATCTAAGAAACTAATACGCTGCACTTGGGGTAATAGATTGAACCTATTGCAAGTAAATTCAACGCAGTTAGCGTTAAAAATAGCCACTTGAAATAGATTTATTATCCCGAGTACAGGTTAAATTTATTAGTTTTGAAACGCCGGCTGGGGTATACTAGGCGGCGTTTTTTTATGGAATACTCAATATTTATGGTTCTAGATGCTGACACAATTTCACAGCAATGTTTACCTAAACATGTAGCTATCATCATGGATGGTAACGGGCGTTGGGCGCAAGCCAGAAATAGACCGCGTGTGTTTGGGCATAAAAAAGGTGTGGACGCAGTTCGTCAATCTGTACAGTTTTGTACTAAATTAGGGATACAATCGTTAACCTTATTTGCTTTTAGTAGTGAGAACTGGCGTCGACCTGAAGACGAAGTAAAAACGTTAATGGAGCTTTTTTTATTTGTACTTAGTAAAGAAGTTAAAAAGCTGCATAAAAACAATGTAAAACTGACCATTATTGGAGACTTATCGCGGTTTTCTGAAAGCTTACGCAGTAAAGTAGATACTGCTCAAAAGCTTACAGCAAATAATACCGGGCTGCATTTAAATGTTGCTGCAAATTACGGTGGACGTTGGGATATGGCTAATGCTGCTAAACAACTTGCAGAGCAAGTTGCACAGGGGCAATTAGACCCAGCCGATATTACAGAAGAGCGTATAGCACAGTACATGAGTATGGCAGATCAGGCCGAGCCTGATTTACTAATTCGTACTGGTGGCGATGTCAGAATTAGTAACTTTTTACTCTGGCAAGCAGCTTACGCTGAACTTTACTTTACCGACACACTGTGGCCTGATTTTAATGAAGCAGCATTTGCTGAGGCCATAGCGTGTTACGTTGCCAGAGAGCGACGATTTGGTTGTACGGGCGAACAAATAAAACAATTACTCGCTCAAACCTAAATAGAATAAGGGTCATAATTTTGTTAAAACAACGCATTCTAACCTCACTCGTGCTAGCACCATTAGCGCTTGCTTTGGTTTTTTACACCCCACTGACATTATTTAGTTATTTTGCGGGTGCAATTGTATTAATGGGCGCATGGGAATGGTCTGCTTTTATGGGGCTGTGCAATAAACTTAAGCGCAGCGCTTTTGTACTTTTAGTTGCCGCTTTGCTAGCGTTACTAAACCTGCACTGGCCAATCGAATCACTTTGGCAAGATGGCAAATTGGTAGGTGATGCAAATTACTTATTTACGCTGTCGTTTGCATGGTGGATTGTTGCTAGTTATTTAGTATGGCGCTACCCAGAAATGGCTAAAGCATGGAACGAAGGCATAGTAATGCGCGGTATTGCCGGATTACTAACGTTAGTGCCTTTATGGTTAGCCCTAAATACGCTGCGCAGTGCGCAATATACCGAATCTAGTCATTTTGGCTCTATGCTTATTTTAGTGGTTTTAGGAATCGTATGGAGCGCCGATATTGGTGCCTACTTTACAGGTAAAAGCTTTGGTAAGCGTAAGCTCATGCCAAAAGTAAGCCCAAATAAAACTATTGAAGGTTTAGCCGGCGGCGTTGTCGCTGCAGTTATATTTGTGCTTACATTTTGTCATTTTACCGACGTAGATTTAATTGTATGGCCAATTTACGCCATTATGACTGTGTTTATTGCCTTGTTTTCAGCGGTGGGTGATTTGCTTGAAAGCATGTTTAAACGCGAAGCAGGACTTAAAGACAGCGGTAATTGCTTGCCAGGACATGGCGGGATTTTAGATCGTATTGATAGCCTAACCGCAGCCGCACCTATGTTTGTAATGTGTTATGCGTGGACTTTGAGTTTATGAGTGAAAAGCAGCAACTGGTAATTCTAGGGGCTACAGGCTCTATTGGCCTTAATACCTTAGATGTTGTGGCAAGAAATACTCAGCAGTTTAGTGTTTTTGCATTAGCTGCTGGGAAAAATGCTAAAAAAATGGCTGAGCTATGCATTGCGCATCAGCCACGCTATGGCGTTATGGCAACACAAAGCGCTGCTAAGCAATTGTCGTTATATTTAAGTAATACGCCATGTAAAACGCAGATAATGCATGGTGAGCAGGCTATGAGCGAGCTGTGTGGGCATCCAGAGGTTGATGCTGTCATGTCGGCAATTGTCGGCGCTGCAGGGTTGTTGCCGACGTTAAGCGCAGTAGAAGCCGGAAAAAAAGTACTGCTCGCCAATAAAGAATCTTTGGTAATGTCGGGTCAGTTGTTTATTGATAAAGTAAAACAACACAAAGCGACATTGCTACCAATAGACAGTGAACATAACGCTATTTTTCAATGTTTACCGTATTCTCTACAAAATGCGCAAGGCGATCAACACCTGCAATCTCATGGCGTAAGTAAAATATTACTTACCGGATCAGGCGGCCCATTTTTAACCCGTGATATAAATACCCTTAAAGATGTAACCATAGCAGAAGCCGTGGCGCACCCTAATTGGTCTATGGGACAAAAAATATCGGTAGATTCAGCCACCATGATGAACAAAGGGCTTGAGTTTATTGAAGCTAAATGGCTGTTTAACTGCGACCCGAGTGATATTGATGTGGTTATTCATCCACAGAGTATAATTCATTCTATGGTGCAATATCACGACGGCTCAATTTTAGCGCAAATGGGTAACCCTGATATGCGTACCCCAATTGCCCATGCATTAGCTTACCCTGAGCGCATAAATGCAGGGGTTAAGCCGTTAAACTTTTCAGATATTAGTGACTTTTCGTTCACTAAACCTGACTTTTCTCGTTACCCTAATTTACAACTAGCGATTGATGCGTGTAGCGCAGGGCAAGGCGCAACAACGACAGTGAATGCCGCAAACGAGATCGCGGTAAGTGCATTTTTAAATGGTGAAATTGGTTTTACCGATATATACACAATAAATGCACAGACTCTCGAAGCGGCCACGTACACCAATGTGCAAAGCTTAGATGAAATTTTAGAGTGCGATAGATTAGCGCGTTTAAGCGCATCGCAGTTTATAACAAAAGTGACGCATTAATATGTTCGATTTTTTTTGGAATCTCGGCTCATTTATTTTAGCGCTGGGCATTTTAGTTACAGTACATGAATACGGCCACTTTTGGGTGGCGCGTAAAGCCGGCGTTAAAGTGCTGCGCTTTTCTATCGGCTTTGGTAAACCATTGCTAAAATGGCGTGATAAATACGATACCGAGTACGTTATAGCAGCCATACCTTTGGGTGGTTATGTAAAAATGCTCGATGAGCGGGTTGATGAAGTACCTGCAAATCAGCGTCATTTATCGTTTAATGCTAAGTCGGTACAAGCGCGTATAGCGATTGTTGCTGCGGGGCCCGTTGCTAACTTTATATTTGCTATATTTGCACTTGCCGTTATGTATATGGTGGGTGTGCAATCAGTAAAACCTGTTGTTGGCAGTGTGGTTGAAGGCAGTCGTGCAGCGCAAGCGGGATTAATGCCTAGCCAACAAATTATTAAAATTGGTGATGATGAAATTACCACCTGGCAAGACGCAACCTTTGCGCTTATGTCGAGTTTAGGTGATAAAAGCGTTGCAGTAACTGTACGTAACGAAAACTATCAGCAGCAAACAAAAATGCTCAATTTAGACGGCTGGAAACTTGATCAGCAAGACGTGCCACCATTGAGCTCTCTAGGCATAGTACCATTTAGGCCACAAGCAACACTTAGTATTGCTGCGGTTACTAAAAGCTCTGCTGCAGAGCTGGCAGGGTTAAAAATAAATGATACTATTGTGGCTGTAAATGGCGAAACAATAAGCAATTGGCAGCAATTAGTTAATCTTATTACCCAATCGGCTAACAAATCATTACAATTTAGTGTAAAAAGACAAGACACTATAAAAATAATATCGGTAATACCTCAAGCTAGGGTTAACGCTCAGGGCATAGAGCAAGGGTTTTTAGGGGTTGCACCAATAGTAGAAAAATGGCCGCAAGGTTATATAGAAACTAGACATTATGGCCCGCTCGATAGTATTGTGCGAGGTAGTAAAGAAACGTGGCGATTAATTACCCTTAGCTTTGATATGATAGGTAATTTAATTACAGGCCAGATTTCGGTTAAAAATTTAAGTGGCCCAGTAGGCATTGCCGTAGGCGCCGGGACTAGCGTAAGCTACGGTTTCGTTGCGTTTTTAAGCTTTTTAGCACTGATCAGTGTTAACTTGGGTGTATTTAATTTATTGCCCTTGCCAGTGCTTGATGGCGGACACTTAATGTATTACATAATTGAACTTTTTCGTAAAAAGCCAGTCTCTGAAAAGACACAAGAGTTTGGTTTTAAAGTGGGTGCGTTACTACTCATTTTTTTAACATGTTTCGCTTTGTTCAATGATGTATCGCGTTTGTCGTTTTAACGTGACAATGACTAATTAGAACCACGATTGTACAGCTCGTAAATTTACTTTTCGATGCTAAGCGGTAATACAGTTGTAAAGGATAAATATAATAAAATGGCTATAAAAAAACATTTGGTAGTTTCAAGTTTATTGGGTGCAAGCTTTGCAGCCCTAGGCCAAAACTCCTTTATTGTTGAAGATCTCAAAGTTGAGGGTTTACAGCGTGTAGCACTGGGTGCTGCATTAACGCATATTCCTATTAACGTGGGCGATAATGTTGATGAGTACACGATTTCAAAAACAATCAAGTCTCTCTACCGCTCAGGTCACTTTGACAATATAAAAGCGCTACGCGACGGTAATAACGTTGTTTTTAAAGTAACTGAACGCCCAACAATTAGCTTTATTGAGTTTGATGGCAATAAAGATATTAAAGATGAGCAGCTTAATCAGTCACTTGATCAGCAAAATATTCGCCAAGGCGAGCCACTAGATAAAACCGTTATTGATAATATAGAAAAAGGCTTAACTGAATTTTTCCACAGTATTGGTAAATACAACGCTAAAGTCGATATTAGTATCACTAAACTGCCGCGTAACCGGGTTAAACTTAAATTAAAATTTGATGAAGGTGATGCTGCATCAATTCGTCAAATTAACTTGGTAGGTAATGAACTTTTTTCTAATGAAGAGCTATTACAACTGGCTGAGTCGCAACAAGACTTACCTTGGTGGCAGTTTATGGGCAGCGACCGCTACCAAAAACAAACCATTGAAGGCGATTTAGAAAAAATTCGTAGCTTTTATTTAGACCGTGGTTACCTACGTTTTAACATAGACTCTACCCAAGTGTCGGTTAGCCCAGAGCGTGAGTCTGTATACGTTACAGCTAACTTAACTGAAGGGGTTAAATATAAAGTTAAAGGTTTTGACTTTATTGGTGACTTACTTGGTCGCGAAGACTTAATTAAAAGTGTTATTCCACTACGAGCGGGTGAGTTATATAACGGCTCAGTGGTTACCTCTTCAGAAGAATTTATAAAAAGCTACTTAGCGCGTTTTGGTTATGCCAATGCTGAAGTACGCACAATTCCGCAAATTGATGACGAAAATCAAGAAGTACAACTAACCTTATCGGTTAACCCTGGTAAGCGTGTTTATGTGCGCCGGATTATTGTTGGTGGTAACCAAAGTACTGCAGATGAAGTGCTACGCCGCGAAATGACACAGCTTGAAGGCGCATGGTTATCTAACCAAAGCTTAGAGCGTTCAAAATTACAAATTCAGCGTTTACCTTATATGGAAAAAGTTGATTTTAACGTTGTGCCAGTCCCAGGTGTTGATGACCAAGTAGATGTTGATTTTACGGTAAAAGAGCAGTCGGCTGGTAGCTTTAATGCCGGCTTAGCGTATGGCTCATACCTTGGTTTACAGTTTAATATTGGTGTAACAGAATCTAACTTTTTAGGTACTGGTAATCAAATAGGCTTTAATATTAATACCTCGCGTGGTTCTGAGCGTGTGAGCGTGTCTTATACCGACCCATACTTCACGCCAGATGGCGTATCGCAAGGTAGCAGTATTTTTTACAGTAACTACGATGCAAGTAAGTTTAGTTTGATCGACTATAAGTCGAAAAGCTATGGATTGGGGACTAATATAGGCTTCCCAATTGATGCGGTTAACCGCATTAACTTTGGTGTTCGTTGGATTCAAGAAGAGCTTTCAGATATTGCAGAGTACGAGCAAACGCGTGTACTGCGTGAAACCTTCTTAGACCAAGACAACCCAGATGCTGGTTTTGACTTTACTAAATATGAGTTAAGTGCTGGCTGGTCTCGCGTTACGGTAAACCGTGGTTTATTCCCAACAGCGGGCTCACGTCAAACGCTAAACTTAACAGCAACAACGCCGAATTCTGACTTAAAATACTTTAAGTTAAACTATGATTCGCGTTTTTACTGGCCAATATCGAACGACCATCGCTGGGTGTTCTCAACCCGTGCGGCGTTAGGTTACGGTAATGGTTATGGCTCAACTAACGGCTACGACCAAGTACTGCCATTCCAAGAATACTTCCGTATTACTGAAATGGAACTACGTGGCTTTGACCGAAATACAATTTTACCACGCGCAATTGCACGTATACCGCAATCAATTCCGGGTACACCTTTACCAGATGGCTCAACCACAGGTAATATAGGCGGCTCATCTGAATTTGATGTGCTAGTACCACAAGGTCGAATTGGTGGTAATGCTAAAGCGGTAGCAGGTATGGAATTAATTGTACCTACACCGTTTTTAGATGAAGAAAATACCAGCTCAGTACGTACCAGTTTCTTTGTTGATGCTGCTAACGTATGGGATACCGAGTTTAACGTAGACCGTTACCAAAATTTAGCAGCCGATGAGCGAGCTAAATTAGATGATTACTCTGATCCAATGCGTTTTAGGGTTTCAACCGGTTTATCATTACAGTGGATCTCTCCAATGGGTCCAATGCTGATTAGTTTTGCGTATCCATTGCAAAAAGAAGAAGATGACGATACGAAGACCATCAGTTTTAATATTAGTAACAGCTTTTAAAGGAGTTTTTTGTGAATAAATTATTTAAATCAACGGCAGTAGCTGTTTTAGCAACACTTATGATGGGCACCTCGGTAAGTGCATTTGCACATAAAGTAGGTATTGTAGACATGCAAGAAATCTACAAGCAAATACCACAAATGGCTAAAATTGAGCAATCTCTACAAACTGAGTTTGCAGAGCGCCGTCAAGAGTTAGAAAAGCTACAAGGCGATATTCGCTTTGAAGCTGAAAAGTTCAAGCGTGAAAGTACCACTATGAGCCAAGCGCAAAAAGATAAACTGCGTGACAAAATTCAGGGTATGCAAAAAAACCTTGCTGAAGTAGGTCGTCCTCTTGAGCAAGAAATTAAAGCACGCCAAAACCAAGAGCTTGCAAAAGTGCAGGGTTTAATTATCAAAACAATTGAAGACATTGCTAAAGATGGCGACTTTGATGAAGTTAAAGTTAAAGATACAACTATTTACTTTAACCCTAAAAAAGTAACTGATCTTTCTAATAAAGTAGTTGCTGCAGTGAGTAAGAAATAATTAAGTTATGCAAAATTATACGCTTTCGCAAATAGCGGAACTTCTAAGCGCCGAGCTGCAAGGTGATGGCGCTTTAGAAATAACAAAAATAGCAACACTTGCACATGCCCGCTCAGGGCATATTGCATTTTTAGCGAATAAGAAATATCGCTCGCAACTTGAAGCGACTCAAGCCAGTGCTGTCATTGTTAGTGAAGCAGATGCTCCTTACTTTAACGGCAATAAACTAATAGTTGCGAATCCGTATGTAAGTTACGCCAAGCTTGCGCAATTAATGGATACGACGCCACGCTCTGCCGCAACAGGCATTCATCCAAGCGCGGTTGTTCACCCAAATGCGACAGTAAGTAAAAGTGCCGCTATTGGCGCTAATACGGTAATTGAAAGCAATGCGATAATTAACGATAACGTACAAATTGGTCCGAACAGTTTTATTGGTGAAGGTGTTAAAATAGGCTCAGGCACTAAGCTTTGGTCGAATGTAACTATTTATCATAATGTTGAAATTGGCTCAGATTGTTTGTTGCAAGCCAATAGCGTTATAGGTAGTGATGGTTTTGGTTATGCTAATGAGCGTGGGCAATGGATTAAAATTCCTCAGCTTGGCTCTGTTATTATTGGTGATAAAGTTGAAATTGGCGCAAGTACTACAATTGATCGTGGTGCACTTGACGATACTATTATCCATAGTAATGTAATTATTGATAACCAATGCCAAATAGCACATAACGTTGAAGTTAACTCAGGCACAGCTATTGCTGGTTGTACTGTACTTGCTGGTAGCGTCACCATAGGTAAAAACTGCCAAATTGGCGGCATGACAGCAATTAATGGTCACATGAGCGTCTGTGATGGTGTTATAATTACGGGTATGAGTATGGTGACAAAATCAATCACCGAGCCAGGTATCTATTCATCTGGTATACCTCATACTACAAACAAAGAATGGCGTAAATCAATCGCTCACTTGCGTAACCTTTCTGAAATGAAAAGCCGTATTAAAGCACTTGAGCAATTAAATAAGCCATAAACGTTGAACACTAATGAGGATGCTATTTTGGCAAACGAATTAAATAGCCTTGATATTCAAGAAATTTTAAGTTTATTACCGCATCGCTACCCGATGTTATTAGTTGATAGAGTAATTGACTTTACACCTGGCAAATCTTTGCATGCTATTAAAAATGTGACTATAAACGAACCCATTTTTACCGGGCATTTCCCAAATCAGCCAATTTTTCCGGGTGTATTAATATTAGAAGCCATGGCTCAAGCAACTGGGTTACTTGGCTTTAAAACGGTTGAAAACCGTAGCGAAAATGAATTGTATTTGTTTGCAGCTGTAGATAATGCACGTTTTAAAAAACCAGTACTTCCTGGTGATACTATGCATTTACATGTTGAGTTTTTAAAAGAACGTCGTAATTTATGGAAGTTTGCAGCAGAAGCAAAAGTCGATGGCAAGCTAGTATGTAGCGCCGAAATTATGTGTGCGAGAAGAGAGTTTTAATTGTGATTCATCCAACGGCAATAATCGAACCAGGCGCGACACTAGGCTGCAATGTTTCAGTGGGACCATATAGTTATATTGGCAATGATGTTGTCATTGGTGATAACTGTATTATTGAGTCTCATGTTGTAGTTAAAGGCCCATCAACTATCGGTTCTGGAAATCATATTTTTCAGTTTGCGTCGGTTGGTGAAGCATGCCAAGACAAAAAGTACAACAACGAACCAACATCGCTCACTATTGGTGACAATAATATTATTCGTGAATGCGTTACAATTCACCGTGGCACAATTCAAGATCAGGGCGTAACCATTATAGGTAGTAATAACCTGTTTATGGCCTATACCCATGTTGCTCACGATGCAGTGATTGGCGATAATGTTATATTTGCTAATAACGCCAGTGTAGCAGGGCATGTACATATTGGTGACTGGGTTATTCTTGCGGGCAACTCAGGTATACATCAGTTTTGTAAGGTAGGCGCACATGCATTTGTAGGCATGTATTCAGCTATTAATAAAGATGTACCACCATTTGTTACCACTATAGGTATACCTGCAGGTCCAGTTGCAATTAATACTGAGGGCATGAAACGCCGTGGTTTTCAAAGCGATGAGATAATGGCTGTACGCCGTGCTTATAAAGTATTTTATCGTAAAAGCCTAGGTGTAGATGAAGCAATTGAGTCACTTAGCGAAGATGCGCAAAAGTATCCAGCAGTACAGTTAATGATAGATTTTGTTAAAAGCTCAGAGCGCGGTATCGTACGATAAACGCCTTTTAGCTTATATAAAAAACCACCTAAGAGTAATCGATGGTGGTTTTTTATTGCTTATTATTTATAATTATTAGTGAGTAATTCAGGAGCAGCTCAGGCAAGTAGCTGTAGGCTAGTTGCTAATTATATCAATTACATAAGCTATTAAATGATACTTAAAAAACTCACTGTTACTTTTATTGCTATTATCCTTGCAGGTTGTAGTAGTCAACCACTTGTAAAATCAAGCTCAGGGGAGCTGACACAGCTTGGCAAAGCATCATTTTATGCCGATAAATACCAAGGAAGAACCACCGCAAATGGCGAACGCTTTGATCAGCAAGCAGCAACGGCAGCGCATCTTAAGCTGGCCTTTGGTACTAAAGTGAAAGTAACAAACCTAGCAAATAATAAGTCGGTAATAGTGAGAATTAACGACCGAGGTCCTTATATACGCGGGCGTATTATAGATTTATCGAGCAGTATGTTTAAAAAGATAGCCGACCCTAAAGTCGGCGTTATTGATGTGCAAGTTACCGTAATAGATAAAGCGAATTAAAAACGGATAGTAAGTGACGTGTAAGCAGGTTCGCTAAGTAATTGCTGATGGGTGCCTTGTGCTATTACGCGCCCATCCTCTAACCAAATAATATTATCCATATGCTCAAGCAGGGCTGGATCATGGGTAATAGTAAGTACACTGGCGTTACTCATAACTTGCATAATGGCATGCATTACACTTTGTTTAGATTGATTATCTAGCCCTTCTGTTGGCTCATCAAGCACTAAAATAGCGGGGTTTTGCAATAAAGCCTGCGCAATCGCAATCCGCCTCGACTGACCTTGTGACACATTACGCCCACCGGTACCTAAGCGAGTATTTAACCCCGATTTTAACTCAGTAAACCACGGGCTAAGTTGTGCATGCGCTAGTGCATCTAGCATTTGCGCTTTAGTTGCATTAGGCGCTGCATAGCATAGGTTTTCTTTTAAAGTGCCATCAAAAATATGATGCTGTTGAGCCAAAATATTAATTAACCTTGCTCGATTATCATTACTTAATAAATGCAAATCAACGCAGTTGCCTTGCTCACTCAAGGTAATATTGCCTTGTTGCAGTGGCCATAAACCGGTGAGTAAGTTAACTAAGGTGGTTTTACCGCTGCCGCTTCTACCAACAATGGCCACTTTTTGCTGCGGCTTTAGCTCAAAACTCACGTCATTTAATGCTGGGTGTTTATCGTAACAATAACTAATGTTCTTAAGTGTTAGTGAGGGATTTTGCAAAGCCAAATTATTATTTATAGCGGCATCATATTGCGTATTAGCATTTGCGGCTTTATCTTCAAGCGTAAATAAACGTTCAGCTGCTTTTAACACATTTGGTAATTCAATAAACGCATTTGGCAGGAGTAACACACTCTCAAAGCTGGCGAGCACAAATAGGCTTAGCATTGCCAGCTCAACATTAACCATGGCATTACTGTAAACCAGGGGCGCTATGGTCACAATACTTGCGATCATGGCCAGTTGTACAACTAATAAACTTAAACCATCGGTATTAGCCAGCGCCTTGTGGCGAATAAACAGTTGCTGATTATACTGCTCGCTTAAATCATCGCACTTAGCAATTTGCTGCTCCCGAGCTTGGTAAATACTTAGTTCTCTAAGGCCGGATAAAGTGTCGGAAAGCTCAGAGCGCAGCTGTGCACTTAACTGTGTTTCTTTGTGGCTGTTTTTATTTAATTTAGCGCTAAGAAAAGCGGGTAAAACGACGCCAATCAGAACAATGCCAGTAAAACAAATAAGTGCGACATCGGCGTTGTATGCCGACATAAACAGCATAATAATAGGCACGCTTAATAGCGCAACTAACATAGGTAATAATACGTTTAAGTAAAACTTATCTAGCGCGTCTACATCGTTTTGGAGCCGATTAACTAAATCGGCGCTGCGGCTCATTGCTAAGTCAACATTATTGAGTTTACTGAGGGTAGAGAACACACTAACGCGAATTTCACTTAGCATTAAAAACGTAGCATTGTGAGTTACTAAGCGTTCCCCATACCGTGATGCGGTGCGTACAATCGCTAAAAAGCGAATAGTACCCGCTGGAGTAAAGTAATTCATTTGTGTACCGGCAATACCGGCTGCCGCCATTGAGGCTAAAAACCAGCCCGATATAGCCAGTAACCCCACATTAGCAAGTACTGTAATTGTGGCTAAAAAGGTACCCAACAACATAGCTTTGTAGTGAGGACGGCACAGTTTTAGTAAGCGAATAAAATTATGCATGAACTGCTCCTTGCTGTGCTGTTTGCAGTAAAGTGGCAAACTCACCATCTTCAGCCGCTAAGCTATTAAAGCAACCTTGCTGAGCTATTTTGCCATTGTGCATTACAATAAGTTGCTCAGCATTTTTGACTGTATTGAGCCGATGGGCAATAACTAGCACTAAATTATTTTTTGCATAATCAGCTATAGCATGTTGAATAACTTGTTCGGTTTCGCTATCAAGGTGCGCAGTAGGTTCGTCAAGTACCAATATAGGTGCTTGTTTTATAAAAGCACGCGCAAGGGCAATGCGTTGCTTTTGACCACCAGAAAGTCCCTCACCTTGCTCGCCAATTAAAGTATTAAAACCATCAGGCAGTGCCTTTATAAAGCCCAAAGCGCCTGCTTGCTTTGCTGCATGCTCAAGCTCTTGTTGCGTTGCATTAGGCTTTGCTAATTTAATATTGGCAGCAATAGTGTCGTAAAATAACGTGGCTGATTGCGGTATCCACGCAATGTGGCTTTGTAATTGCCCAATATGTGCAGTACTTAAAATTTGCTGATTAATACTTATATGCTTAATGACCTCGGGGTGAAACCCCAATAAACAATCAAACAGGGTACTTTTACCCGAGCCACTGGCACCAACAACGGCAATTAACCCTTTGTTGGGTAGAGATAAGTTTATATTTTTTATTCCTTCGTCACTATTTGGGTAGGTAAAGCTAAGGTTATTAACTGTAATTGAGTTAATAGTAGCGCTAATTTTGTCAGTAGTGTGTTCGCTTTGTTGCTCAGGCAATGGGGCATTTAAAATTATTAGCATGTCGGCGGCGGCACTTATACCTTGCAAGCGCGCATGATAGTGGCTGCCTAATTGACGCAGCGGCAAATAAAATTCAGGCGCTAACAGTAAAACCACAAAACCAGTGGCAAAATCAAGTGTGCCAAAAAACAATCTAAAACCAATAATAACCGCCACTAATGCCACACTAATGGTTGCCAAAAATTCCAATGCAAATGATGATAAAAAAGCAATTTTTAATACGCTAAGTGTTGCGTGTCTAAAGTCATCAGATATTTTAGCAATTTGTTTTAGCTCTAAGCGAGTGGCGTTAAATAGTTTAAGTTGGGTAAGCCCTTGTACGCGATCAAAAAAGTAATTCCCTAATACCGCCAGTTGTTGCCAACGTTGTTGATTAAGCGCTTCGGCTTTTGAGCCAACTAAAATCATAAAAAAAGGAATAAGCGGCGCAGTTAATAAAAATATTAGCCCAGCTTTGTAATCTGTCGGAAAAATAACGATTAATATAGCCAGCGGAATAAGCGCACTGTAGGCAACGCCAGGTAGGTACTTAGCATAATAATCGTGTAGCGCTTCTACACCATTGTGCAATGTATTGAGGGTAGCACCTTGGCCATGTTGCTCTACATAGCTTGGCCCAAGCAGGCTGAGCTTATTAAGTAGGGTTTGGCGCATTGCCGACTTTATTTTAAGTGCAGCATAAGCGCTAAAGCGTTCACTTAGTGTTAAAAATACCGCGCGCAGTAAAATAATACCGGCCAAAGGCCATAATAAGTAGGTGATTTCAGCCAAACTATACTGTTCAAAAATTACATTATGAATAGCTTGAGCAAGTAAATAAGCACCTGCAATCATGAGTAATGCGTTAACAGTACCCAGTGCAATGCTCAGCTTTAATAGCATTGCAGCGGGTTTACTTTGACGCTTTAAAAAAGCGCGCAAAGACTGCTGTTGCGCGCGATCAGGGCGGGTGTTAGTCGTCATTTTTAGTTGTGTTAGTCTCTTTTAATAAATCATGCATTACTTGCTCGTCATCAGCAATACTGTCTTTATTTTGCTGAAACTCATACCACATTACATTTATTACACCTAAGGTACAGGCTAAAAGTACACCTAAAATCCAAGCGAAATACCACATAGTTTAGTCTCCTTAGTAGCTACCGTGAGGGTTGTTTTCTATTTCTTCTACCGTAACGCGGCGCCACATTTTTACGTAACACCAGGTGGTGTAAGATAAAATAATTGGCACAAAAATAACTACGGCAACAAACATAACGTTAAGCGTCATATGGCTCGACACCGCATCCCAAATAGTTAAACTAATATTTGGGTTATTACTCGATGGCATAATAAAGGGGAACAGTGATACGCCTGCCGTCATAATAATGCCTATTAACATTAAGCTAGTTGAAGCAAGCCCTAATGCGGGTTTATTTAATTTAGAGAACAACAATGCACTGAGTGCCATTGCAAACGCTAAAATAGGGAAGGTCATAGTCCAAGGGCGCTCACTGTAATTAGTTAGCCAAGCCCCTTGCGCAGTTGTAACTACTTTTGCCAGTGGGTCGGCATGGCTTTGTGTATCCGGCATAGATACAATTTGATAACCCGTTAAATTAGCAACCCAAAAACCAGCTGCTGCAAATAGCACAATAAATAGAATAAGTGCATAACGACCATATTGCCCTGAGCGCTCTGCAACTAAGCTCGCAGTACGCAATTGTAGCCACATACCTGCATGAGCTATTAACATAGTAATACTAATTACACCTACTAACAGTGCAAATGGGTTAAGTAGTGCAAAAAACGAACCTTGGTAACTTACTCGTAAAAAATTATCAATGCTAAAAGGCACACCTAAAAATAGGTTACCAAAGGCCACACCAAATACTAATGCAGGAATGGCACTACCAGCAAATAAGCCCCAGTCCCAGTTATTACGCCAGCGTTTTGAATCTACTTTACTGCGGTAATCAAACCCAAGTGGTCTAAAAAATAATGCAAACAATACCAGCATCATAGCAAAATAAAAGCCTGAAAAAGCCGCTGCATATACCATAGGCCACGCGGCAAATAGTGCACCGCCGGCGGTAATAAACCATACTTGGTTGCCATCCCAATGCGGGCCAATAGTATTAATAACGGTGCGGCGCTCTGAATCAGTTTTACCCACTAGGCGCAGCAGCATAGCAACGCCCATATCCATGCCGTCGGTAATTGCAAAGCCAATTAGCAGTATGCCTATGATCAACCACCACAGCATTTTTAATGTTTCATAATCAAAAATCATGATTGCTCTCCTCTACCTTCAGTGGTGTTATTAGGTAGTTCAAAGTGATACTTACCGGTATGTAGTGAGCTTGGGCCTTGCTTAATAAAGCGTAGCATTAACCAACCTTCAACAATGGCTAAGCCGGTATAAAATACAATAAACCCAGTTAAGCTAATTAAAATATCGTTTACCGTTAGCGTAGAAGTTGCTAAAAAGGTTGGTAATATTTCAGAAATAGCCCAAGGCTGGCGACCATATTCAGCCACAATCCAACCAAATTCAATGGCTATCCACGGCAGTGGAATACTTAAAACAGTAGCCCATAACAGCCAACGTTTTTGCTCAATAACTCGCTGCGCGTTATAGTAAAAAGCAAGAATAAACACACCCAGCATTAATACGCCACAGCCAACCATAATACGAAAAGACCAAAACATTGGGCCCACTTTAGGAAAAGAGTCTTTAACTGCTTTTTGAATTTGCTCTTCTGTGGCATCTACTACATCAGATGTATAACGCTTCAGTAATAGGCCGTAGCCTAAATCGTCTTTTAGGGTGTTAAATTTAGCGACGTTTTCAGGCGTGTCATCACCAGCGCGCAGTTTTACTAGGTATTCGTACGCAATCATACCGTTACGAATTCGCACTTCGTGTTGTTTTTCTAGATTGTTAATACCGGTCACTTGCTCATCGAGCGAGCGAGTTGCAATAAGCCCTAATGCATACGGGATTTTTACAGCGCCGTGAGTTACCTGCTTTTCTGAATCTGGGAAACCTATAAGTGTAAACGCTGCTGGAGCTTCTTCGGTATGCCATTCTGCTTCAATGGTGGCCAGTTTTACTTTTTGCACTTCGCCTACTTCATAACCCGATTCATCGCCGAGCAAAATAACACAAAAAATAGAGGCTAAACCAAAGCCAGAGGCGACTGAAAACGAGCGTTTAGCAAAGGCTAAGTCGCGTCCTTTTAAAATATAATAACCACTAATACCGAGCACAAACATAGATGCAGCAACATAACCTGCAGATACGGTATGAATAAATTTAACCTGTGCTACAGGGTTAAATACCAGCTCTGCAAAGCTGGTCATTTCCATGCGCATGGTTTGGTAATTAAACTCGGCACCTACTGGGTTTTGCATCCAGCCGTTGGCAATTAAAATCCATAACGCCGACATGTTAGTACCAATTGCCATTAAAAAGGTAGCACCTAAGTGCTGGCGTTTAGAGAGCCGGTCCCAACCTAAAAAGAACATACCCACAAAAGTTGATTCTAAAAAGAATGCCATTAACCCTTCAATTGCTAATGGAGCCCCAAAAACATCACCTACGTAATGGGAGTAATAAGACCAGTTGGTACCAAACTCAAACTCCATGGTAAGACCCGTAGCCACACCAATTGCAAAGTTAATACCAAACAATTTCCCCCAAAACTTAGTCATATCGCGATAAATTTCACGACCGGTCATAACGTAAACCGATTCCATAATAACTAAGATCCAAGTCATACCTATAGTTAAAGGTACAAATAAGAAGTGAAAGAGGGCGGTAACAGCGAACTGCAATCGCGATAGATCCACAAAGGTTTCATCTATCATGTTTAGCTCCTAAATATGTGATGTAGTTACAGCACAAAGCAATAATTTGACGGGTGCGTTGGTTTTATAATGTTTCAGTAATTACTGAAAGTTGCGTTAGTATTTACTTTTGACCATTTGAAGTCAATATTTATATTAGTAAAACTCAATATAAGCGGTTAGTGCTTAATCAGTATCAAAAGCATACAGTACCTGGGCTATTTTTAGCAAATTTAAGCACTTAGTTTTAAGCATTTAATCCAATACGAAAACGCGGTAAACTAGGTTCAATTAACGCCCAGAGCCTGTTAACCCATAAAGGCAAACAGGCCCTAGTTTACGTGTGAAAAAATCAAATGAATAAAGATCAAAAACAACTACGAATTGGTATTGTGGCAGGTGAACTGTCGGGCGATATTTTAGGTGAAGGCTTAATTAAAGCACTTAAAAAGCATTTTCCCGATGCGATTTTTGAAGGTATAGCGGGCCCTAAAATGCAGGCGCAAGGCTGTAACACGCTTTACGACATGGATGAATTGTCGGTAATGGGGTTGGTTGAAGTATTAGGGCGCCTACCGCGCTTGCTTAAAATACGTAAACAATTGGTGCAACATTTTATTGATAACCCACCCGATGTATTTATTGGCATAGATGCGCCCGATTTTAACTTGCGCGTAGAAAAACCCCTTAAAGACGCCGGAATTAAAACAGTACAATACGTAAGCCCCTCGGTTTGGGCATGGCGAGAAAAGCGCATTCATACCATAAGTGCTGCTACTAACTTAGTGCTTGCATTATTACCGTTTGAAAAAGAATTTTACGACAAGCACCAAGTACCTTGTACATTTGTAGGACACACATTAGCAGACGATATAGCGCTTGAGCACGACGATAGCAAAGCCCGCAAAGAGCTAGGTTTAAGCCCAGATGATAAAGTACTTGCTCTGCTACCTGGTAGTCGCGGCTCAGAAGTAGGCTTATTAAGCGAAACCTATATTAAAACAGCCGTGCAGTTACAAGCGCAAAACCCAGCACTTAAAATTGTGGTGCCATTGGTTAACGCCAAACGCAAAGCGCAGTTTACTGAAATTTTAAATGCTACTGCGCCAACGCTTAAAATTAGTTTGCTGGATGGACAATCAAAACAAGCTATGCAAGCAGCCGATGCTATTTTATTAGCGTCGGGTACTGCCACGCTTGAGGGCATGCTGTATAAAAAGCCCATGGTAGTGGGTTATAAAATTAAACCACTGAGCTATTGGATTTTTAAAACCTTATTTACCTTTAATATAAAGTATTTTTCATTGCCGAATTTATTGGCCGATGAAGAACTCGTACCCGAGTTTTTGCAAAGTGAGTGCAATGTAGCTAATTTAACGCAAGCACTTACGCCTATGCTAAATACCGATAACCAAGCATTAAAAGCACGCTTTTTAGCGATCCACAAAAAAATTAGGTTAAATGCCAGCGAACAAGCAGCCAATGCTGTAGCGGAGTTAATAAATGCAAATTGAACGACCCAATGTAGCCCTTATTGCCGGTGTTGACGAAGTAGGGCGTGGCCCCCTTGTTGGCGACGTAGTTACTGCTGCCGTTATTTTAGATCCCTCAAAGCCTATTGCAGGTTTAGCAGATTCAAAAAAATTAACGGATAAAAAACGCCAAGCGCTTGCCATTGAAATTCAAGAAAAAGCATTGTGTTACGCGTATGGCCGTTGCAGCCCAACAGAGATTGATGAGCTAAATATTCTGCACGCCACTATGCTTGCCATGACTCGCGCAGTAGAGGGGCTAAGCACGCAACCTGAATTTGTATTTATAGATGGCAACCGCCTACCTAAGTTAACCATGCCAGCGCAAGCAATAGTAAAAGGCGACAGCTTAGTAGCCGAAATTTCAGCCGCTTCTATTTTAGCTAAAGTAGCGCGCGACAACGAAATGGTAGAGCTAGATAAACGCCACCCAGAATATGGTTTTGCAGGGCATAAAGGCTATCCAACCAAAGCGCATTTTGCAGCACTTGAGCAATATGGCGCAGTAAAGGAGCATCGTAAAAGCTTTAAACCAGTGCAACGTGTATTAGCGCAAGCCAAGGGTGAGGCGTAAACATGGCAGCTCCAGATTTTGTTCACTTAAGAGTTCACTCTGATTTTTCGATGGTTGATGGCCTTGCCAAAACCAAGCCAATTGTAGCCAAAGCACAAGAACTACAAATGCCGGCAATTGCTATTACCGACCAAATGAACTTATGTGGCTTAGTGCGCTTTTACGAAACAGCCCACAGCACAGGTATAAAACCTATAGTGGGTGCTGACTTTTGGCTACGCAGCCCTGAGTTTGAAAACGAGCCAAGCCGCATTACTATTTTAGCAAAAGACAATCAAGGTTATAAAAACCTCACTTTATTAATATCTAAAGCATATCAGCGCGGGCATGTATTTCATCGCCCGGTGATTGATCGTGATTGGCTAATAGAACTTAAAGCCGGGTTAATAATACTCTCTGGTGCAAAAGACGGTGATTTAGGTAAAGCGTTATTAAAAAATAATCCGAGTGTTATTGAATCGGTTGTTAGTTTTTATAAACAGCATTTTAGTGATAACTACTACCTTGAACTGGTGCGAACTAATCGACCGCTTGAAGAAGATTATTTACACATGGCGGTAGAGCTTGCTGCTAAAGAGCAATTACCCGTTGTGGCCACTAACGAAGTGGTGTTTTTAAAACCAGAAAACTTTGAAGCACACGAAATTCGCGTGGCTATTTTTGATGGTTATACACTGGATGATAAACGCCGCCCTAAACGATTTTCAGAAGAGCAATACTTAAAAACGCCAGAGCAAATGGCTGAGTTATTTAGCGACATTCCAGAGGCATTACAAAACACCGTAGAAATAGCCAAACGCTGTAATGTAACGGTGCAGCTTGGCACTTACTTTTTGCCAGATTATCCGACCGGCTCACTTAAAATTGAAGACTTTTTAGTTAAGGTGTCACAAGACGGTCTTGAAGAGCGATTGCAGTTTTTATTTCCTGATGAGCAAGAGCGTAAAGAAAAACGCGTTGAATACGATGAGCGCCTAGATATAGAGCTTGGTGTAATTAACGAAATGGGATTCCCAGGTTATTTCTTAATCGTAATGGAATTTATTCAGTGGAGCAAAGATAACAATATTCCAGTTGGCCCTGGGCGTGGGTCAGGTGCAGGATCACTGGTAGCCTACGCGCTTAAAATTACCGACCTTGATCCATTGGAATTTGACTTGCTGTTTGAGCGGTTTTTGAACCCAGAACGTATTTCAATGCCCGACTTCGACGTCGATTTTTGTATGGATAGGCGCGATGAGGTGATTGATCATGTATCGGCCTTGTATGGGCGTAACGCGGTATCGCAAATTATTACCTTTGGAACCATGGCGGCAAAAGCGGTAATACGCGATGTTGGCCGAGTGCTAGGTCACCCGTACGGTTTTGTTGATCGTATTTCAAAAATGATCCCAGGCGATCCTGGGATGACACTTGCCAAGGCATTTGATATAGAGCCACGCTTGCAAGAAGCCTACGATGGCGACAATGAAGTAAAAGATTTAATCGACATGTGTCGTATTCTCGAAGGGTGTACACGTAACGCCGGTAAACATGCGGGTGGGGTAGTAATATCGCCCACCACAATTACCGACTTTGCTGCCCTTTATTGCGATGACGAAGGTAAGTTTCCGGTTACTCAGTTTGATAAAAACGATGTAGAAACTGCCGGTTTAGTTAAGTTTGACTTTTTAGGCTTACGAACGCTGACTATATTGCAGTGGGCGCTCGACATGACCAACGAGCGCTTAGCGCGCACCGGTAAAGAACCAGTAGATATTAATACTATTCCGTTGGATGATAAAAAGAGTATTGAGTTACTACTGCGCGCCGAAACGACTGCGGTGTTTCAGCTAGAATCACGGGGCATGAAAGACTTAGTAAGGCGCTTAAAGCCCGACAGCTTTGAAGATATGATTGCTTTAGTAGCCTTGTTTCGACCCGGTCCGCTGCAATCGGGCATGGTAGATAACTTTATCGACCGAAAATTAGGCCGCGAAGAAATCTCATACCCCGATGCGCAGTATCAGCACGAAAGCTTAAAACCTATTTTAGAGCCAACCTACGGCATTATTTTGTATCAAGAACAAGTAATGCAAATAGCCCAAGTATTAGCAGGCTATACACTAGGCGGCGCCGATATGCTGCGCCGTGCTATGGGTAAGAAAAAGCCCGAAGAAATGGCAAAACAGCGTTCAACATTTGAAGATGGTGCGCGAAATAACGGCATTGACGGCGAACTAGCAATTAAGATCTTCGATCTGGTAGAAAAGTTCGCAGGTTATGGTTTTAATAAATCGCACTCCGCTGCGTATGCATTAGTGTCGTATCAAACACTGTGGATGAAAACCCATCATCCAGCAGAGTTTATGGCTGCGGTAATGTCGGCCGATATGGATAATACCGACAAAATAGTTATTTTGGTGGATGAATGTGAAAACATGAAACTCACCTTGCTCCCGCCTGATGTGAATGCAGGCGAGTTCAAATTTACTGTAAACCTGCAAGGCGAAATTGTTTACGGTATTGGTGCTATTAAAGGAGTAGGTGAAGCACCTGTAGAGGCTATTTTAGAAGCACGCGCTAAGGGCGGACCATTTAAAGATTTATTTGATTTTTGTGCCCGTGTTGATTTAAAACGGTTAAATAAACGTGTAACCGAAAAACTTATTTATTCAGGGGCACTTGATCAGCTAGGCCCTGAAAAAACTCAATCAGGGCGCGCCACGTTATTGGCAAGCTTAAAAAGTGCCATGCGCGCCGCCGATCAGCACAATAAAGCAGAGTTATTAGGGCAAAGTGATTTATTTGGCTTATTAGCCACTGAACCCGATGAAGTAGAGCAAGCCTTTATTAAAGCCACAGGACTCACCGATAACGAATGGCTCGATGGCGAAAAAGAAACCCTTGGCCTTTATTTAACCGGTCATCCAATAAATCAATATCGCCGCGAGCTAAAATATTATACCAGTGGTAAATTGGTCGATTTACAGCCTACTAATCGCGATGTAGTATCTACAGCTGCAGGGCTTGTAATTTCGGCCAGAGTGCTTATTAATAAAAAAGGAAATAGGTGGGCATTAATAACTTTAGATGACAAGAGCGCCCGCATTGATGTACGCTTATATTCAGATGAGTTTGAAAAATACCAAGATATGCTCCAAGTTAATAATATTTTGGTGATATCTGGACAGGTCAGCTTTGATAACTTCTCTGGTGGTATTACAATGACCGCCAGAGAAATAAACACCATTGCTCAAGCGCGTGAAAAACGTATTAAAGCGATTAAAATGACGCTGAACATGGTGCAAGTCGAGGCAGGTTTCTTCGATAAATTACAAAAAGTACTCGAACCATATAAAATGGGAACGTGTCCGATCAAGGTTTATTACCAACGCCCAGATGCATTGGCGCAATTAACCCTAGGGATCGAATGGTGTGTTACGCCAAGTGACGACTTAATTCATAAGTTATCGCTAATGGCAGCGCAAGATGTAGAACTAGAATTTAACTAATTAGGTAGTTTAGAGCATGAGCCTCAATTATCTTGATTTTGAGCTTCCGATTGCAGAATTAGAAGTGAAAATTGAAGAATTACAAAATGTAAGCCGCGCTGGCGAATTAGACCTTGAATTAGAAGAGGAAGTCAGCAAGCTAAAAGAGAAAAGCGACCGATTAAAAGAGAAAATATTCTCTGAACTTGGCGCTTGGCAAGTATCACAGCTGGCACGTCATCCGTTGCGTCCTTATACTCGAGATTATATCGAGCGTATTTTTACGGAGTTTGACGAGTTTGCAGGTGATCGTACTTTTGCTAATGATCCGGCAATTTTAGGTGGTATAGCGCGTTTAGATGGCGAACCAGTAATGGTTATTGGCCAACAAAAAGGCCGTGGTACCGCTGAAAAAATTAAACGTAACTTTGGTATGCCAAAGCCTGAAGGATACCGTAAAGCATTGCGCTTAATGGAAATGGCTGAGCGTTTTAAAATGCCAATTATGACCTTTATCGACACCCCTGGAGCTTATCCTGGTGTGGGTGCTGAAGAGCGTGGCCAGTCAGAAGCTATCGCCCGTAACCTTAAAGTAATGGCCTCTTTAAAAGTGCCAACTATTTGTACGGTTATTGGTGAAGGTGGATCGGGTGGTGCGTTAGCAATTGGTGTTGGCGATCGTGTTAACATGTTGCAATACAGTACTTACTCAGTAATTTCTCCTGAAGGGTGTGCGTCTATTTTATGGAAAAGCGCCGATAAAGCCCCACTTGCTGCTGAAGCTATGGGTGTAACTGCTAAGCGAGTTAAAGAGTTAGACCTAATTAACAACTTAGTAGATGAGCCATTAGGTGGAGCGCACCGTAATTATGATGCTATGGCACGTAATTTAAAAGTGCGATTAAAGCGTGACTTAGCCGACCTACAAGCACTTTCGCTTGAAGAGATGCTTGATCAGCGCTACAAACGCTTAATGTCGTTTGGTTATTGCTCTTAAATTCTTTTAATAATTAGCAATAAATATTTAAAAAAGCCGCTTATGCGGTTTTTTTGTTTTAAAATGGCTAAAATCAAGTACCTAAAACTTAGGGTCTGTTTATCTTTCAAGGTTAAATTTACAGCAGTGTGTTTGGTATTTAGGCAAGGCAGAGCCTATGTGGTGTGGTTATTCCCCATAAATAGGCGATAACGTAGGATCAATGCCAAACATGCGCTGCCCGAAGGGTTCTACCTAGGGGCGATTGACTCTTTGTTGCTCGGTTTTTACTTAGCCCACTAGGTTACAAACCTCGCGCCGTGATTAAATCGCCCCTAGTTTGAATAAATTTTAATCCGCAAAGGTCAACAGACCCTAGTATTTTAAAATTATTGGCTAAATTATCTGGAGCTCAGGTTAAATTAATGCACACATCGCTTATTTATCAACAAGTAAAACAATCATTGGGTCAATATATTGAGCAAGGTCATAGGGTGTTTACTGTGGCACTTTCTGGTGGCGTTGATTCTGTGGTGTTACTGCATTTAATGCATGCTTTACGAGTGCAGGATCCTGCACTGCAAGTTTCTGCTATTTATATACACCATGGTTTGAGCCAGTATGCCGACGACTGGCAGGTTTTTTGTCAAACCCTGTGCAATGAGCTAAATGTGCCATTTCAAACGGCTAAAGTAAATATAGAGCAGCAGTCACGCACGAGCCTAGAGGCGCAAGCGCGCGATGCTCGTTACCAAGCATTAGATGAGCTAAGCCCACATGGCAGCATTATTTTACTTGGGCAACATTTAAACGACCAAATAGAAACCTTTTTACTGCGCTTAAAACGTGGCTCGGGTTTAAAAGGTTTAGGTGCAATGCAGCGCGAGCGCACTTTAACCAGCGGCCGATTATGTTTCAGGCCGCTGTTAGCGGTAAAACGCAGTGATATAGAAGCCTTTGCGGCGCAATATGCACTTAACCATGTTACCGATGATTCTAATACTGATGAGCGCTTTGAGCGTAACTTTATGCGCCAGCAAGTTGTGCCAATATTAGCAGCGCGCTTTAATGGTTTTGAACAATGTACCGCTCGCAGTATTAGTTTACTGCAGCAGCAACACGCTTTACTCAACGAATATACTCACATTGATTTAACGCAATGCGTTAATTCTCAGCAGGCGTTAAATATAAGTGCTATTGCCAAATTTACTCCTATTAGAACAGCCAATGTAGTACGTGCATGGCTAGAGCTATTTACTCATGTATTACCATCGCAAAAGCAGCTGGAGCAAATAATTAATCAGGCTATTGCAGCTAAAACCGATGCACAAATGCTTATTGAGCTTAGTGATGGACAAATACGCCGCCATCAAGGGCATTTATATTTTGTTGTACCAAGTACGCAAATATTAAACAACACACTAATTACTCGCAGTGAGCTAAAGCTTGCCGATGGTCGCTTACTAAAAAAACACAGTGGCGTAGGAGTCAGAGCGCCAACTGCAGATGAGCAAGTAAGCGTGCGTTTTAATTGTAATAGTGCGCGCATCAAACCTTTAAAAAAACCAGGAAGTAATACGCTCAAGCATTGGTTTAAAGATGCAAAAGTGGCTCCTTGGCTGCGTGCTAATGTGCCGTTAATTTTTTATAATGATGACCTAGTACAAGTGGTAGGCTATTTTATAAGTGCTAACCATAGTGATGAAAACGGTATTTATTGGGAGTGTAAATAATGAGTAAGGAGCCGCATGTAGGCTT
This sequence comes from Pseudoalteromonas sp. 19-MNA-CIBAN-0066, assembly GCF_040308705.1. Lineage (NCBI taxonomy): Bacteria > Pseudomonadati > Pseudomonadota > Gammaproteobacteria > Alteromonadales > Pseudoalteromonadaceae > Pseudoalteromonas > Pseudoalteromonas sp. 19-MNA-CIBAN-0066. The sequence goes on along the minus strand of NZ_JBEONZ010000009.1, from coordinate 73,813 downwards.
ATCGTTAGTAAATAAAGCACCACAAGGTATGCTAATTACAGCGGTTATTGCTGTGCTTGCTAATTATTTTTTAACGCTTGATGTAGTGACATTAGGCTGCGCTATAGCGGGTGGAATAGTGTGCGCTAGTATTTTACTGGCTTATTGGTTAGGTAAAGGTGGGCTGTTTTTTATTTTAGGAGTGAGTGTACCGCTGTTGTTAGTGTTATTTACGCCACTTGCTAGTATTGCTGCATTACTTAATTTACTCAGTGGTTTCTTTTTTGGTTTTTGCATTGCGTTGGTTATGTATAAGTTTTTATCGGCAAAGTTGCTCCCTAAGTAGGTAGACTTATTAAAACTACTTAGGCAGCAATAAAAAGCCTAGCGGGGGAAGCTAGGCTTTTTATTTACAACAATATTAACCGCTGTACTTAATATGCTTTGGCGCAATTTCGTCCCGCTGCTTTGGCTTTATATAAACCCTTATCGGCTCGCGAAAAAACATCGTTTTCGGTGTCTTGGCTACTCGCTAAAGTAAAGCCAATACTGGTAGTAACTGAGTACTGCGCCATTATTTTTGAGTTTTTAACGCGTTGCATAATGCGCTCAGCTATTACTTTATTAGTAGTAAACTCAGGATCTTCAATGAGTATTGCAAATTCATCGCCACCAAATCTAAATACAGAGTCAGTGCCTCGAATAGAGCTATTAAGTACTAAGGCAAATTCTTTAAGTACATCGTCACCTACTTTATGACCAAAATTATCGTTTACTTGCTTAAAACTGTCTAAATCAAGCAACATTAAACTAAATGGGCGCTGGTAACGGCGGCAGTTTTCAAGCTTTTGCAGTAAGGTGTCATTAAATTGACTTCTATTGCTTAGTCCAGTTAATGCATCTTTTGTGGCAAGTTTTAATACCCGGTTATACATTATCGCATTACGTAAAGGGTAGAGCAGCGCACTATGAAAATATTGTAGTTTTTTTTCTATGGCCACACTCAGTGGGTATTTACTAAAGTATATTAATTGCCCTAAATTACTGTTCTCTACATTTAAATCAAAGGTATAAGAAAGCGTATCAATATCGCAATCAGGCGTTTGCACTGTACCTAGCGCAGACTTGAACTGTATACCTGAAAAATTTAGCAGTTGTTTTGCAAATTTTGCATAAATAGCTAATATATCTTCGAGTATTAAACTGGTTTGTAATTTTGCAGCTAGCTCTTGCGTTGCTGCCGGTTCATTTTTACGATAATGCTCAGCCGAAAACGGCAAAAACTCTCCGCGTCCAGCAATACGTTGTGTCAATATATGCACATTTTCCATTGATTTATTTCCCCCGAGTATATGATCTTATAATACCAAGCGAATTTTATGCCACATTTAAAAACTGGCCGATAAATTGGTGATTGCTATAGTTAAGCATGGCTGTTTTTATAAGTAACGAGGTAATATTTGCAAAATATTAATACTCAAATTTTTACTTTATTAGTCGCTGCTGTCTTATTTGTATGGATTTTTAAGCGCGTAGGGCTGCCTCCTATATTGGCTTATTTAGCAACAGGGGTTTTGGCGGGTAGTCACAGTGTTGGCTGGATGACGCAAACTCACGAAATGGATTTAGTAGCTGAACTAGGTATAGTATTTTTATTATTTAGTTTGGGGCTCGAGTTTTCTATTTCGCGCCTAATGGCAATGCGCAATATAGTATTTGGCTTAGGATCATTGCAGGTTGTAGTAACCAGCACAGTGCTTATTGTGATTTTATATTGCTTAAACTTTAGTTTGCTCACCAGTTTTACAATTGGCGTTATTATGATGCTGTCCTCAACTGCTGTGGTTGTTAAGCTATTAAAAGAAAACGGAGAGTTAAATAAACGCCGTGGGCAGCTCGCCATTGGAGTGCTTTTATTGCAAGACATTGCGGTTGTGCCTTTACTGATTATTTTACCTTTATTAGCCGCTACCGGATCGCAAAGTATTAGCTGGGCGTTAGCAGTAGCACTCACGAAAGGGGCGTTTGTTTGTTTACTACTTTGGGCTATAGGTAAATGGATTTTGCCTAAAGTATTTAATGAAATTGCGTTAGTACGTACCGACGAGCTATTTATGCTTACCACTTTGCTGGTAGCTTTATTTGCTGCCTTACTCACCTACTCATTTGGTTTATCTATGGCACTGGGCGCTTTTTTAGCAGGCATGATGCTAGGAGAAAGCCATTATCGGCATCAGCTTGAGGCAGATATTAGGCCATTTAGAGATATTTTAATGGGGTTGTTTTTTGTCACTGTCGGCATGCAGCTCAATGTAATGTATGTGCTTAATAATAGCTTACTTATTATTGGCGCATTAGTTGGGTTATTAGTATTAAAAATAGCGGTAATGGCAATAAGTGCTCAGCTAATGGGCGAGCGAAAACAAGACGCGCTAGCATGTGCATTTATGCTATGGCAAATGGGGGAGTTTGGTTTTGTACTTATAGCGCTAGGCGCTCAGCATCAGTTACTAACTAATCAGCAAGTATCGTTTTTAATTGCTTTAGGGGTGCTTTCTATGGCGCTTACGCCCTTTTTAATTGATAAAACACCTTTTATTCTAAAGCGTATTGGCGTGCTAGATCGTGCAAGCCAAGCGTGGGAAAGTGAACCTAAAAGCAGCACACTGTATAGTGATCATGTCATTATTTGTGGCTTTTCACGGGTGGGGCAAACGGTTGCACGTTTTTTAAAACCAGAAGCCATTGATTATATAGCAATAGAAAGTAATCCGATTTTAGTTCAAGAAGGTAAAGCGGCTGGTGAGCCTATATTATTTGGCCATGTTAAACAAAAAGATATTTTAAAATGTGCGGGAGTAGAGCGAGCACGTTTAGTCATTATTACCTTTACTGAGTTTGAGCAAACGCAAATAGTAATAGATGCAATCAAGCAAGTTGCCCCAGAGGTAAAAATACTAATAAGAACCAAAGACGACAGTCAGCTGGAGCGTTTAAAAGAACTGGGGGTTACCGAAGTTGTGCCAGAAACCCTTGAAGCTAGCTTAATGTTGGTTTCGCATGTTTTGTCTATGTCGGGGGTACCAATGAGCCGTATTATTCGCCGTGTAAGCACCGAAAGGCATAACCGTTATCAATTATTGCAACGCTTTTTTACCGGTGAGTACCTTGATGTAGACGAAGACGCGCATGAACGCCTTGAATACTTGCATGTAATAGCGCTACCCGATAAAGCTTTTGCGGTTAATAAAAGTATTGCGGCGCTTAATTTAGCAAAACGAAAAGTGTCTATAAAAGCACTGCGCAGACAAAATAATGAAATAGAGAACCCATCAGATCACACTATATTACTAGCCAACGATATTTTAATACTGCAAGGTAAACCAAGGCGCGTAGAGCGAGTAGAGCATTACTTATTTGATGGTATTGAGTAAGTTACTTAGATGATGCAGGGCGAGCATGCATCAGCGCCCTAATCTAGCTCTAAAAACTTACGTATTTCAGGCAGCTTTTTCATGCCATCCTCATAACCAATTTGTATTAAATGTTGGGTATAACGTTTTTCAAATAATAAATAGCTGGTTAAACTCGATTGCGAATGTTTTTTAACCCCTATGATCCTAAGCAACACTTTAATTGCCCATGGCATATCGTCGTAGTACTGCGCGGCAATAGCATTAAAGTTTTGTGATGGGTTGATCACGCAGGTTTCTATGCGCTTAAGTTCTTGGTGTTTATCGCGAGCTGGCAGCAAGCCTAAGGTGCGGTTAATTCGCTCTAGCCGTTCTAAGTCAGATTGCATAGTGTCGGTAAACACGCTGTCGAGTAAATGCCCTGCAACCGAAGACAGCCCAGGGTAATGAGCAGAGTAACCCACAGGGTGTAACTCTTTAGGCTGCTCAACACCAATAATGAATATTTTTTCAGCGCCTAAATGTATTGATGGGCTTAGAGGCGATAACTGATGTATAGAGCCATCACCAAAGTAATGGTTATAAATATTTACACTAGGAAACACCATAGGAATGGCGCTCGAAGCCATTAAATGCTCAACATTAATACGCGTAGCGCGGCCCTCACGTTTAGCGCGTTGCCATGGTAGGCGTGTATTAGATTGATAAAACGCCACCGAGTCACCAGTGGTATAACTAGAGGCGGTAATCGAAAGCGCTTCTAAGTAATTGTGATGTAAATTGCGTTCAATGCGATGTAAATCTAATATTTCGTTTAATAATTTACGCAGTGGCCGATTGTTTAATAAACTCGCAGGCGGATGATTTATATGTTCTGACTGAAAACTGGTTAAAATATTACGAGTAATATGACCAAATACACTTAAAAAATCACTTTTATACACCATAGAAGTAGAAAAGTTCTTCCATACAGACTCGAGCTTTCTAACTGCTAAGTGCGCGCAGGAGGCATAGCAAGCTAGCGCCGCAGAGTTTATAGCCCCAGCAGATGTACCATTTATTACTCTAAATGGCAGAGGCGCTGTTCTAGGCATGCTATGAGCTAATGCTTTAAGTACGCCTACTTGATAAGCAGCGCGTGCGCCACCCCCTGTTAATAGAAGGGCAACTTTGGGTTTGTTAGGATCAACTTGCTTGATTTTCATATAAGGGACTAAACTGTTCTACGTCTTTACTTTATTTATTTACTTTAAGTCTTTAAGCTAGAAGAATCAAAGGATACCTTAGCTGCTTTTAATATTATTTACTGTAAGCTATGAATTAAACTCATTTAGAATACTCTAAGTGATATTGCATTTTAATTTTAATGGAGTTCGTATGTCAGATAAACCATCAGCGTCAGATGTTCAAAAACGTCCACCTAATAACAATCTACTTTTTGCCATTATTATTTTAGTGGTACTCGTATGCGCCGCTGCATTTGTATTGCTTAAGCCAAGCAACGAGGCAGAAGTGCTTACTGAGGTTGAGCCAGCACCAGTAGAGCAGCCTATGATGGAGTTAAAGCCAGAGAATGATCCTGTTTTAGATGTTCCATCAGTATTGCCAGATAAACCACAAGATTATGAAATGCCAGCGCAGCGTGATGCCGAGCCAGCAGCCGTGCAATTACCACCACTTGATGAAAGTGATGCAGTTGTTGTAGCAAAAATGGATGAATACTTAAGTGATTCGGTAATGGAGCTAATGATTACCGATGATGTTATTCGCCGTGGTGTCGTGTTTGTTGATAATTTAGCAAAGGGCAAAGTTGCTACAAAACATACACCAGTAATAAAGCCAGAAGAAAAATTTAGTGTCACAGAAGGTGATATTTTAACTATCGATCCTAATAGTTATGAACGTTACACCCCGTATGTAAAAATATTTACTAGTATGAGCGCCGCCCAAGCCGTGCGTTTATTTGAAGAATATAAACCGCTTATTAATAATGCCTATACAGAAATTGGTTACGGCGATAATGAGTTTACGCAAACGCTTGAAGATGCAATCGACTTATTACTCGATACACCAGAGCCAGAAGGTAACTTACCATTACTGCGCGATTCAGTAACCTACCAATATGCATTTGCAGAGTGGGAGCAATTACCCGCTGCACAAAAACAGCTTTTACGTATGGGCCCAGAGAACATGAAAAAAGTAAAAGCGGCACTGCGAAATATTAAAGCGCAGTTAGAGAGCAAATAGTAAACATAAAACAGTTTAAAAGGCCGCGATTGTATATGAAGTATGCAATCGCACTTTCTTTTTCGATTATCCCTTGAATAACGTAGCAAAAGTAGAGATAATCCCTCCCGCGCCAACCAAGGCCCTCAATGGTAGTCTTATTGGTCCTCTCGCAACACTAGCAGGCGAACCTGGTCAGGCCCGGAAGGGAGCAGCCACAGTTTGTGACGTGTGTGCCGAGATGTGGCTGGTAAGACTGCCACCCAAATTCCTCATTTGGGTGTTGTTTGAAGTATAAGTTGACATATTTGTACTAAAAGATGGCATAAATTGGAAGTATAAGGTGGCATAGTCTAGTATTTAACCAAATGGTTAGATGGTTGACTCACATGTACAGAAGAAAACTCAAACACTCCCGTGTTAAAAACCTCCATAAATTTGCTAGTCAAAAAAATAAATCTACCTGTTTAGTTGAATCCTCTTTAGAGTTTGATGCTTGTTTCCATTTTGAATTTTCACCATCAATAGCCGCATTTGAAGCACAACCACTCGGTTACGAATATCAGTTTGATAACCGTATTTGTCGTTACACGCCTGACTTTTTACTTATCCACACAGACGGCACGCAAAAATTTATCGAAGTAAAACCACAAAGCAAAATTGCCGATGAAGACTTTCGTGCACGTTTTATTGAAAAGCAAGCCATCGCTAAGCAAGATGGACGCGATTTAATACTGGTTACTGATAAGCAAATCCGTGTATACCCAACACTCAATAACTTAAAGCTTTTGCATCGCTACTCTGGTTTTCAGTCTTTAACAGAGCTGCAAGCATCGGTGCTAGAACTTGTTAAGCAATACGGCTCTATTAAAGTGGGCCAGTTAGTTAACTTTTTAAAAGTAACTGCCGGTGAGCTACTTGCTACGGTGCTACGCTTATTATCACTAGGGCAGTTATTTGCCGACTTAACTACAAATGAAATATCAATAGAAACAGCAATTTGGTCTAACAATGTTTAATGACGGTTTGTTTGATGATGAATTTAACCAGCCATTACCAAAAGCAGAAACCAAACTACCTCAAAATTACGCCAAAGATTTACAAGCCCTTCCTGAAAAAATTAAAACTACAACATTTGCTAAGCTTAAATATATTCAATGGCTTGAGGCTAATATTCAAGGCGGTTGGACACAAAAAAACCTTGAGCCTTTATTAAAAGTAATGCCCGAAGTTGAGGGAGAAAAGAAGCCTAGCTGGAGAACCGCTGCACGATGGTATAGCGCTTATACCAATGCAGATAAAAATATCATGGCGCTAATTCCAAGCCACCAAAAAAAGGGTAACAGGGAGCGCGATACAGCCACCGATAAGTTTTTTGAAAAAGCGCTTGAGCGTTACTTAGTAAAAGAAAAACCATCAGTGGCTTCTGCTTATAAGTATTATGCAGATTTAGTTATTATTGAAAACGACAGTGTTGTGGGCAGTGTTTTAAAGCCTTTAACATACAAAGCGTTTAAAAACAGAATAGATAACTTACCACAATACGAAGTAATGATTGCTCGTTATGGTAAGCGCCTTGCTGATATTGCTTTTAATAAAGTAGAAGGGCATACACGGCCTACTCGAGTACTCGAAAAAGTTGAAATTGACCATACACCGCTTGATCTTATTCTATTAGATGATGAGCTGCATATCCCACTTGGTCGGCCAACACTCACTATGTTAGTAGATGTGTATAGCCATTGTATTGTTGGCTATTACTTTAGTTTCAGCGAACCCAGCTATGATGCAGTAAGGCGAGCAATGCTAAATGCGATGAAACCTAAAAGTGAAGTGGCAAAACTATACCCAGATACGCTAAATGAGTGGAAGTGTGCTGGCAAAATTGAAACTCTCGTTGTTGATAATGGCGCTGAATTTTGGAGTAACAGCCTTGAACTTGCTTGTGAAGAGATAGGCATTAATACTCAATATAACCCTGTCGCAAAGCCTTGGTTAAAACCATTTGTAGAACGCATGTTCGGCACAATTAACACTGAATTATTAGACCCTGTTCCCGGTAAAACCTTTTCTAACATTTTACAAAAGCATGAATACAATCCCAAAAAAGATGCAATCATGCGCTTTACGACCTTTATGCAGTTATTTCATAAATGGGTAGTAGACGTTTACCATCAAGATGCCGACAGCCGATTTAAGTACATACCAAGCCAACAATGGGATCAAGGCTTTAATACGTTACCACCAACAGTGCTGAGTAATGATGATCTTCAACAACTGGATGTTGTGCTCAGTATTTCAAATCATAGGGTGCTTCGTAAAGGTGGGATACGGCTAGAAAACTTAAGCTACGACAGTACTGAACTGGCCAATTATAGAAAGCAATTTAGCCACAAGGTATCTCAAGAAGTTTTAATTAAATTAAACCCCGATGATATTTCTTATATATACGTTTACCTCGATAAGCTAGAGCATTACATAAAAGTGCCATGCATAGATCCAAACGGTTATACCCAAAATTTAAGTTTGAATCAGCATAAAATAAATATACGCATTCATCGCGATTTTATTTCGGGCTCTATCGATAATGTAGGCTTAGCAAAAGCGCGTATGTTTATTCATAACAAAATTCAAAGCGAGTTTGAAGGTTTAAAAAATGCGCCAAAACACTCAAAAGTAAAAGGGGGTAAAGCATTAGCTAAGCATCAAAATGTAAATAGTGACTCACAAAAATCAATCACGCAGAGCAAACACGTAGAGGTTAAAAAGGTTACACCTAAAGAGCAACCAGCTGATAGCTGGGATGACTTTATCTCAGACCTAGATGGATTTTAATTATGCTGACCGACAAACAAAAAGAAAAGCTTAATGAATTTCGCGATGTATTTATTGAATACCCAATAATAAGCACGGTATTTAACGACTTTGACAGATTAAGACTTGGTAAAGGGCTAACAGGTGAAAAGCCTTGCATGCTGTTAAATGGCGATACAGGCACAGGTAAAACAGCACTAATAAAACAGTATAAAGAACGTCACTTACCGCAATTTATTAATGGAGTGATGAATCACCCTGTATTAGTCAGCCGCATACCGAGCAATCCGACATTAGAATCTACTTTAGCCGAGCTTCTTAAAGACTTAGGGCAAGTAGGCAGCACAGAGCGTAAGCTACGAATAAACGGTACTCGGTTAACGACATCATTAATTGAAAATTTAAAAACGTGTGGTACTGAGCTTATAATTATTGATGAGTTCCAAGAGCTAATTGAGCACAACCAAGGTAAAAAGCGCCGCGAGATTGCTAACCGATTAAAGTATATTAACGACGAAGCGGGTGTATCAATTGTATTGGTAGGAATGCCGTGGGCAGAAAAAATAGCAGACGAACCTCAATGGTCATCGCGTTTATTAGTAAGGCGGCAGCTGCCATATTTTAAATTATCAGAAAACCCAAAGCATTTTGTGCAGTTAATAATTGGCTTAGCCAACCGTATGCCATTTACCGAAAAGCCAAATTTAAGTGAGCAAGCAACAGTGTTTGCTTTGTTCTCCTTATCAAAAGGTTGTTTTAGAACATTAAAATACTTTTTAGATGATGCCGTACTTTACGCATTAATAGACAACACAAAAACCCTCACGACTAAACACTTGGTCAAAGCATTTGATGTGCTCTTCCCTGATATACCAAACCTATTTACTTTGCCAGTTGCAAAAATTACAGCAAGTGAAGTCGAGCGCTATTCACTATATAAACCTGAAAGCGCCCAAGACGAAGACCCGTTTATAGCGACCAAGTTTACTGACCGAATGCCTATTAGTCAGTTGTTGAGAAAGTGAAGTGTTGACTTACAGAACTCATAGTTATTTGGATACTAATTTTTCATATACTTAATAAGTTTTTCAGGAATAAAATAAATATTATGCTTAGCCCTAGTACATGCGACATAAAGCTTGTTCTTGGTCTGAGGTTTTAACTCTTCAAGCTTCCCATTTTCAAACAATTTTAGTGTTGTTGGATTCAAAATGATGCAAATATTTTCGAAACAATCTAGCCCTTTAGTAGCTCCCCAATTTTCTGTGTATCCCTTATATTTTCTACTATCTTGGTAAAAAAGTTTAGCAGTGTCTGGGCAACTCATTATTTCGATAGCTTGATTTTTACATTCAATAAACTCAATGTTGGTCTGGTCACTTCGATGAGAATCGATGTGTATAGATAGATTTTCACTAACAAAACTACACACTATAGGGCTACAACGGTGGCTCTTAGAAAGTAACTCTTCATCGACTACGTAACCAACTTTAGCAAATTTTGCTTTATATTTGTCATAGCAATCATGGAGCGACTTATTAACGTTTCCATCCCTAGAGGTATCAAATGTATGCTGATAAAAGTCCCCAACAAATAATTGGTTTATATTTGCTGGAAAAATGCTTAATAAAAAGTTGAAATCGTGCCCTGCAAAATCTTGGACTTCATCAACGCAAATACTATCAAAATACTTTTCTATGCGCTTGATAACTTCATCATTGATACTAAGCTGTTCTATTAGTTTTGCAATGCGATTGGAGTACAATCTACTATGGCTATCGATATAGAACCTAGGATCATTCCGTTTCATCTTTAAGGTATTAAATGGAGGGACATGCCAATTGATACCTTTAGTTTTGAGCTCGTGACCATATAGAGGCCTAAAACAAAATGAATATACGAATTGAAAATATGAATACACTTTAATTCCGGAAGGAATTTCACCAAACTTTTGCAATATCCTATGCTTCAGGTTCGATAAATTGTTATCTGTATAAGTTAGTATCAGAGTTTTGGAGTCACTCTCTAACCCATTTATTATGTGGCTTGTTTTACCTGAGCCAGCGACAGCAAAAACTACTCGTTTATCCATTGGAAAGCTCTTTCTATATAGTCAGGTATTATAATTTGGTCTGCTTTTTTATCTAGTAATTCAAATGCACAGTCAGCTTTATTTTTCAGCATATACTCTTGTACTGACAGTGTTTTTCGATCAGCGAGCCAAAGCTCATCACAAACTTCTCGATTTAAGTCGTAAAGGCAGATCTCAAATGTACTGCTGGTATTAACAGCATCATAAAAAACACCAATGTTATCTGCCACATAGCCGAGATAGCTATCAATACAATTCGTTTGATAGTCGCCATCATTGTCACGTATCACAGCGGTTCTTATTCCCAAAACTTTTGCTATGTCCAAATACCTTTTAAAACTTGTACCACCAACTGAGATAACATGAATGTCGTCAGCTTCTAATGAAGAGTCTGTTACCAATGAATAAAATGAGTCCAAAAGAATGTATTCAGCATCGCCCTCTACTAATATGACTTTCGCTGATAGTATGAATTCTAAAACATTATTATCAGGTGCTTTCATAAAAAATTTAGCTGTATCTTCTGGCAAGTCCCTCATTGTAAGAGGCTCAGGAGAAGAACTATTGAGGAGTATTGAGTTACGTAAATTTAATCTCGTACTTATTAAGCTATTATGAGTAGCAACAAAAATTTGTTTAGCATGTGACTCTGATATTCTATGGACCAACCTTTTCATATTCGTATGACTAAGATGGTTTTCTGGCTCTTCTAACAATAATACGTCTAGTGGTTTATCTGCATCATGCTCTCTTAATGCAAACTCTGTTTTGATAAAGCACTGTCTGCCTTTTCCTTTATTTTCGATGGGAACGCCATCTTCAACAATATTTAGATCTGTCTCTAGGTTTGATTTAGTACTAGATCTAATCGAAAACTGGTATTCATCAAGTTTGTCATTAATTGACTTAAGGTTTGTTTCTTTAAAAGCTACTTTTTGTTGGCGGTACTCATTTTTCAACTTTATTCTCGCTGTTTGCTCGACAAAGTTGTCATATACTGCTTTTATATATTCTTTGGTTGCATAGTCATTGTTTATCTGTGAGCTATCTAATGCTAGAAATTTTAAGAATTTTCGATAGCCCGAATATGCTTGGCCTGAAAAAGTTGCAAAATTAACAACGTAATATTCATAAGGGAAGTTACTTGCTTCTTGAGCTAAAACTTCTGATATTTCATGTGTTAACTCTTCATTTGGCTCACATGTTAAAACCAGCCCGTCGCAAGCAACACCTTCAGAATTAACTTTCCCATTTAAGTGAGGATTATTTTGTTCATTTAAGTATAGCTCTATACGTAACGTGGGAAGGTTTGCAATGCTTTTATCTGAATCTAAAAATTCATTAATAATTTGCTTATTAAATAAGTTATCAATCCCTATTGAGTCGATTTTGGATTTACTACCACTTAAAACAAGCTCAATAGCTGTGAGTAGACTACTTTTTCCAGCTTCATTATCGCCTATTAATAAATTAATTTCTTCAGTAAATTGAACTTCAAAATTTGAGAATCTCTTAAAGTTAAATAGCTTAATTTTTTCAATGATCTTCATAGCATCCCTGTTTCTATTCATTTCATAAGAAGTACTAAATCATTGTGCAAAATAGCCAGCTAATTAGCAAGTGGTAGGTTTTAAGCCTATAAATTTAAATATTCACAAAGCATTTTCATATAGTTAATTTTTTGCAGGCAGCATTTGTATTTTCAAATCGTACTTGCGTACAAAATAATTGGATTCTTTTACTACTGCTAGCTTTTCCTCAAAAAATGATAAGCAAGTATTTATAATGCTTTCAGGCTTTAGTAAGCGCTCTAATTTACCTGAAACATTCATTTTCTCTGCTTGCTCGACAAAGAGATTGTAATTATGGGAAAGTGGAAATTCGTTTTTTAGTAGCTCAAATATGTATTTTGTATCTATGGGGGTATTGATTGGATAGCTGTCAATAAACTCTGCTAACTTACTAAATATTAATATATACCAGCGATCAAACATCCAAAGTTGAGGGTGTGTATTATTTGTTTTTAATAAAGCCGGATACTTGGGTTTTTTAACATTATAATCTTCGTTGGAAGCCATATCGCTTTGTGAAGCAAGCCAGATTTTCCATTTTGGGTAATCATTTGAAAAATATCTATCTTGTTCTAATGCATAAACGTCAGCATAGTTTGTTACGTGCTCTATAAACTTATACTTTTTTAGTTGTTCTTCTTTTTCAGCAATTGCTATAAATTTGGCTCTTTCTAAAGCCGAGTCTGGTGGTGTAAAGTTAAGCCATTCGAACTTAAATCGTTTTGATTTTTTTATTCGACCTACGATGATTTGGCCTGAGTCTTTTTTGAGGATATCGGGGGTATCATGTTGAAATAAAAGGGCAACATTTAACACTCGTTCTTGATTAGAGTTATTAAGAGCTACGCATTTCAATAGTAAAAAATGTTCATGCTCTGCTTCAAGTAAAACTTCTTTAAAATGTATACTTTTACTTTTTACTACTTGGGCAGATAAATCGTAATTTTTACCATTGATATTATGGTTAAATCCAATGTTGTGGCTGGGTATTTTTAATCGTTGTCGCTTTTTTAAGTTATCAAATTTACGTAGAGCTTGTTTTCTTGACTCTTCAATTTGTTGTCGAATTTTTTTATTCATTTCTATTTGGTTGAGTTCAACTTTTTGATTAATCTCTTCTCTTAATTGATCCTCACACCAACCAAATAACCAATTAGACGTATCATCATTATGCTTAAGAGCACAATTTACATCAGCATAATCCGAATCAATATAAACTGATAAATCATACTCTAAGGAAGCGAGCTTTTCTTCACGATAAAAGTTAATTTTCTCTGCTGAGCAAGGCGATGTTACCTTAATTTCAACTAATAAATCACCGACATCAGTTTCTAACTTCACATCGGCGATATATTTGTTATGAATGCTATATTCAAGTTTTGCAGAGTTAATAAAGGCTTTTCTACTAGGTTCAGTTTTACTGTAACCTCGATGATAAATGGTAATTTCTGGAAGGTTTATTGTTTTAGCCGTTAAAAAATATTCTTGAGCGTACCGATGCAAAGCTGTCATTAAGCATGTTCTAGACTCTTCTTTTGTAGTATGAGCAAATGAGTACGCTTTTATTTTTCCGCCATTGCGTGCAATTAAAGGGTCATTACATGCGATGCAAAAACAGTTACATGCTTTACCATTTTTGACATTATTTATTAAAACAATCTTACCAGAAGCATCACTAGCAAAAACAAGCATAAAATTCCTTTTAACTCATAAATATATAGTTTAAGACATTACTAATTAAGTGTATATTTAAAAACTAAAATATCCTTAGTACACTTTCAGGTTGAATACTAAGAGAATCTTAGCAGGATGTAATTAACAGCTAAGGTTCATATGGAAACCCCAATACCTCCACGTCTAAAATCTGCAAGAAAAGCAGCTGGACTTACCCAGCAGCAGCTTGGCATGGTTTTAGGTTTGGAGCCAAACACGGCTAGTGCACGCATGAACCAATACGAAAAAGGCAAACATGCCCCAGATTTTTTAACCATGAAACGCATTGCTAAAGAGCTAGATGTGCCAGTAGCTTATTTTTATTGTGAAGAAGATGATCTAGCTGAGCTAATACGTGTTATTGGGAAACTGACAGAAGAAGAGCAAAAAGAATTATTAAGTACTTTGGGTTCAAAATAAGGTTGATGGAAATGAGTTTTAACACATATTTAATAATAAACATTGAAAAATGAAATGGAAAAGCCATCTAAAATTGAGGATTAGCCAGAGTTGTGAGCTGCATCGGATCTAACAACTCTGGTAAAGATCGTGAACTTAAATCTTTTCAGCTGACTTAGATTGGTTATTTCGACCTTTTAGATGCAAATGGGCAGATTCTGAAATATCACATCCGATAGCTTGTCGATTTAAGTTATTGGCAGCTACTAAAGTAGCTCCTGAGCCAAAAAAAGGATCGATGATGATTTCATTTTCCTTACTGCTTTGAGAGATAAGCGTTTCAATTAACTTAACTGGTTTTTCAGTAGGGTAGCCCCTATATACTCTTTTACAAGTGAGGATGTCTGGCACGCTTAGATCATTTAACTTGCGCTTACCTTTCTCGAAAAAAAGAATATATTCGTGTCTGGCTCTGTAATGATAACCCATTCCGATAGTTACTTTATCCCAAATTATTGGCTTCCAAAACTTGAAACCTACTTTTTCAGCTATTGGCTTAATATAAAACATTGTTTCTTGATCGCAGAATAGATAAAAATGCGAACCTTTTTTAAGTACTCTGTAAATTTCTATTAGTAGTTCTTCAAAGCGATTATTTGGAAATATGTCGAACCATTGATTGCTTGACGATTTACTTACTTTTAGGCGAGTGGTGGTTCCTATTTTTCGATGTTTTTCTAATGATTCGTAGGGTGGGTCAGTAATTAAAAGATCAACACTTTCGGTTGAAAGTGTTGATAACCAATTTACCGCATCATCTTTAAATACTTGCATTAAATCTCTTTAGTTAAAGTGTGCTGCATAATCGGCCATTGTGTGAGCTTTTTGATGCTGTCCCCTTCGGTAAATGGCGGCAATCTATACAATAGCTTTGGAAACCATCGGGGTTTTGTGACGATTTACGTGCGGGAGTTTTACCAAATGAGTTAGGGTAATAATGAAATACGTGTTCCGAACCATTTGCATCAGAGCAATGAGGGCAAGATTTAAATCTTTGTCCTGTAATTTGGTCAGCCTTTATGATCATTCCACTATTGAGTGCTTTATTACAGCAGTTACAAGCCATAAGAATCTCCTTATAAGTTAGCTTTGTATTTTTAAATTTGAGTTTTTATTGTGTTACTGGCTATTAATACATCCTTTAGAAATGGCGTAACACTTTCTACAGTATCAGATATTGTACTTTTGTGAAGTACGAATGATTAAACGATAATTATTTTTTGACTATCTAATTTATTTAGCCTAAACCTAAACTAAGATTTTCTTAGTTTAGGTTGGCGATGCATTTTTTAGTTCAAACAAAACCTTACCCAGATGAGGCGCTTGAAAGCTATTTACTAAGGCTTGCAAGAGATAACTCATACGATGGTTATAGTGAGCTTGCTGATATTTTGTGGCAATGGCTTGCAGAGCAAGATCATGAGCTTGAAGGTGCGTTGCCGTTGGAGCTTAGTAAGGTTGATGTTTATCATGCTAGGCAAGCGAGCAGCTTTAGAATAAGAGCGCTAAAGTTGGTTGGTAAGTTAGCTGATGTAAACGCTGGTGACATTCTTGCGCTTGCATGGCGGCGCAGTAACTTTAAATTTGGCAACTTAGCAGCAGTAAGTCGAAATGAACTGACTATTCCCCTTGAGCTACTTCGCACTGATAACATACCTGTTTGCATTAAATGCTTGTCTGAATCTTCATGTATTCCTTTTTATTGGCATTTAAAGCCCTATAAAGCGTGCCATAAGCATAAAGCACAATTAACTACACGTTGTAAAGAGTGCCATAACTTAATTGATTACAGAGCTTCTGAGGCGTTTTTAGAGTGTGGTTGTGGTTATAAACTAACCAATAGTGAAAAATTAAATGATGCAGACTTTAAAATTGCAATTGCTCTTGCAGGTAATAACAGCCAAAAAATAGTTGGGTTAATATCTTGGTTTGCGAAGGTTAAGCAACTTGATGTAAGTGATGTTGATTTTAACCGTGCTTTTGTTAATTACTTTAGTACTTGGCCTGAAGGCTTTACAGCTGAATTAGATATACTCACAAATAATGCGCGTCTCAAGCAACTTAACCCTTTTAATAAAACTAAGTTCAACTCTGTTTATGGAAATGTGATCCGTGATGGTCAAATAGCTGCAATAAGTAACCGTAAAAACAAAGTACTTGATGAGATTATTAATTATTTTGTCGAATTAGTTGATAGTAACCCTAAAGCTAAACATCCAAATATTGCAGATGTACTGCTTTGTACTTTTGATGCCGCAGTATTATTAAACACCACCACAGAGCAAGTTTACAGGCTTCATCAAGAAGGCTTTTTAAACTGCGCTTATCCACAAAAAAAGCACGAACAGCTCAGAGCTGATAGCCATGTATTTTATTTACGCCAAGTTATTGAGTTACAGCAAGCATTCGCTGCTGAAAAACCTCAAACAAAAAAACAATTTATAGCGCCGTGGTAACTTATGAACTTACAAGATGCATTTGCAATTGAATCATTAAAAGAAAAAACCACAGCACTTAGAAAGTTGTTTGCTCCATACATGCCTCATGTTGCGGCAGATGGCTTTGAGGAACAAGCGCTGACTGTGCTCATTAATCTAGTTTATAAGCGAAGTGAAATTGATGATTTAACAAGTACAAGAACCGCTAAAAGTGTATTACGTGATGAAGTGTTACTAAGTAAATGTATTAACGAAGTTAAATGGTTTCATACTCATAATTTAAAATATCCTGATATACGCGTAAGTCATCAACGTTTAATTAGTAAGGTAGTAAGTGAAGATATTGCGGGTATTTGTAGCCGGTCATTACCATTAAGTTTTGGATGGTCGCACAACAGTGCTGAAATTAATCATGCAAAGCTATTTTTAACCTCGTTTAATTGGCAAGGCGAAGTAACTTGTTTAGCAAAGTTATTAATAACTGAAGAGCCTGTTTGGATTAATTTAATAAGAGCATATGGGTTTACTAACAAGGCGGTTTTTGACATCGCGGTTAAAATAAAACAACAGTTGCCAGTGGCAGAGCTCCCTTTAGAAGTAAGTTCTTTTTCACCACAATTACAAATGCCATTTCAGCAAAGCTACCTTGCGGTTACGCCTGTAGTAAGCCACGCAATGCTAGCTAAAATTCAGCAATTAACAACAGATCGTAAGTTAAACTTTGGTTTAGTTGAGCACTCAAGGCCAGCCAATGTAGGCGATTTAGCAAGCTCAGTAGGCGGCAATATAAGAGTGCTGCGTTACTTTCCTAAAACAAATTCAAAGGCTATTAACCGCTCTAAAGTAGTCAATAATGATATTGAGAAAACATTTAAAATTCGTGCGCTATTAAGTAGTCAATTTCAACAGGCGCTTTTGGTATTGGTTGGTATTAAACAGTTTAATACGTTAAGGCAAAAGCGATTAGCGCGAGTTGCGGCTATTAGGCAAGTACGTGTTAGCTTGCAGTTGTGGCTTGATAACATTCTGGAAGCTAAAAATAACGCTCAAGAGCAAGCTTACCCTGAGTGGGCAAAGCATTACTTAGATCAGAGTATTACTAACTGTATTAGCCAATTTAGTAACATACTAAATGAGAGCCTTGGTAATTTAAGTAAGTTCAAACGCTTTGCGTATCACCCTGATTTAATGGGGCTGTTTAAAACGCAGTTAAACTATGTGTTTACTCACTGTGCTGCTGAAGAGGAAACATTAACTGATGAGCAAATAGTGTATGTACATTGCCAAGATATGCGAGTGTTTGATGCTGAGGCAATGGCTAACCCGTATATTCAAGGCATGCCGTCACTTACTGCTTTAAATGGGCTTGCTCATAACTTTGAGCGTAAGCTAAAAAACTTTATAGACCCTTCAATTAAGTGTATCGGCAGTGCTATTTACATTGAAAGCTATCAGCTACATACAGGTAAACCATTACCTGAGCCAAGTAAGTTAAAACAAGTTACAGGGCGTAGTCATGTAATAAGGTCAGGTATTATTGATAAACCTAAATGCGATATAACACTCGATTTAATATTTAGGCTTTTTGTACCAAATACTGAGCTGTTAGATAAGTTAAATAGTCAGCTTATAAAGCCCGCACTACCATCTACGTTTGCAGGCGGCACTATGCATCCACCTTCGTTGTATCAAAATATAGACTGGTGCCATTTACATACTACACCGAGTGAGCTGTTTAAAAATATAAAGGCAAAATCGTTAAATGGCAGTTGGTTGTACCCTTCAAAAAAAGTAGTCAAAAGTTTTGAACAATTGATACATGCGCTTAACGGTAACTTTAATTTAAGACCCGCTGCAATTGGCTTTGCTGCGCTTGAAGAACCCGTAAAGCGAGATGCAGCATTACATGAATACCATTGTTATGCTGAGCCCGTAATTGGGTTGTTAGAGTGTGTTAGCAATACATCAGTTAAGTACGCAGGCGCTAAGCAGTTCTTTCATGACGCATTTTGGGTTCTGGATGTTCAAAAAGAGTCTATGCTTATGAAAAAGTCTAAGTTTGAGTATGAATAATGCAATTACCTCGGCACTTAAGTTACACGCGCTCACTCTCACCCAGTAAAGCGGTTTTTTTTTATAAAACACCGGAGTCTGATTTTGAACCGCTACAAATAGAGCAAAATAAATTAGTTGGGCAAAAGTCAGGGTTTGGCGATGCGTATCAAAAGCAAAATGTGGCTAAAAATTTAGCGCCACAAGATCTCGCGTTTGGAAACCCACAAACAATTGATGTGTGTTACGTGCCTCCAACAGTAAATGAGCTATTTTGCCGTTTTTCACTCAGGGTTGAGGCTAATAGCATTGAGCCTCATGTTTGTGATGATCCTAAAGTTATTTATTGGTTAAAACGTTTTTTTGAAACCTATAAAAAGCACAATGGCCTTAATGAAGTTGCAACTCGCTACGCTAAAAATATACTGATGGGCAACTGGCTTTGGCGTAATCGTCAATCACCGAATGTTGATATTGAAATACTTACTGAACATGCAGCCCCGATCATCGTTGAAGGTATACAAAAGCTAAAGTGGCAGGGCAATTGGCAAAATAATCAAACAGCACTAATAACATTATCAGAAATTATTCAAGAAGGGCTTAGCAACCCTCAAAGCTACTGCTATTTAGATATAACCGCCAAAATTAAAAATGCATTTAGCCAGGAGGTTCACCCAAGTCAAAAGTTTGTAGATGCTGTTGAACAGGGCATGTCATCTAAACAACTTGCGTACACCCAAGTGGGCGATAAAAAAGCAGCAAGTTTAAACTCACAAAAAGTAGGGGCTGCTATCCAAACTATCGATGATTGGTACGAGGGAGGCTACAAACCTTTACGCACTCACGAGTATGGCGCAGATAAGCAAATATTAGTTGCACACAGAACACCTAAGAGCCATTCAGACTTTTATTCATTACTCCCGCGCATTGCTTTGCATATTAAACACATGGAAAAGCATGGTTTAGAGCAAGGTGAAGAATCAGACGCAGTTCACTTTATTGCGGCAGTGCTGATCAAAGGTGGCTTGTTTCAAAGGAGTAAAGGTTGAAGCGCTATTATTTTACTATTACTTATTTACCTAAAAATTGTGATGTAAGCCTTCTTGCTGGGCGTTGTATTGGTATTTTGCATGGGTTTATGAGTTCACGCGAAATAAGTAATATTGGTGTGTGCTTTCCTAAATGGAATGAGCAAACAATAGGTAATGAAGTAGCGTTTGTATCGACAGATAAGAAGCAATTAATCAATCTATCTCAGCAAAGCTATTTTGAGATGATGGCTCATGATAAGTTATTTGGCTTATCAAAAATACTCGAAGTACCAGCAAACCAAAGCGAAGTCATGTTTGTTCGCAACCAATCAGTAGCCAAAGCATTTGTAGGTGAAAAGCAAAGGCGATTAAAACGAGCTAAAAAGCGAGCTGAAGCTAGAGGCGAGGTTTACAATCCTGAATACCAATTTGAGGCAAAAGTCATAGACCACTTTCATTCAATACCTGTATCAAGTAAAGGCAACGGGGAAAATTTTATACTTCACATACAAAAAATTGAAAATACTAATGCAATAGAAAATCAATTTAATAATTATGGCTTTGCTACAAATCAAACATTGCAAGGTACTGTTCCTTCTTTGAATACCCTTTTTTAATAGTTATAAAAGACTCTTCTTATTTTCAATGAGTTATCTGATTGATTAAAAATAAGGGTAAATAATTTAAATACGTTTAACAGTTTGGTATTTATATAAATTTAAACTATTTTTTATAGTGAACTGCCGAGTAGGCAGCTGGAAATGTTAAGCATAAATAAGTTCTAAACAGCAACCCGTGAACTGCCGAGTAGGCAGCTGGAAATAGGCCCGGAAGAAAACAACCACAACTTGTGACTTTTAACTGCCGAAAAGGCAGAGGCTAAGTAGAGAACCCAGTTAACGCTGGGATCTTTCCAAGCTTTGTAACCATGTATAAGGCTGTTAACAACGTTACTAACCAACCTTTAAGGTGGTTTAGATCTAAATTGCAAGGATCATCCATTTAGTCATTAATGCATCGTTAAATGTCTTCAAAGTAGTCCATACAAGCTGCCCAAGTTTGTTCTCAAACACACTGCGAAAACTGGCTTGGCGCTTTGCGCAAGTTTAGACAACTGTCAATTACTCATTAGCAAAGCGTTACCTGTTGCTAATGTATGTACGGGGCGAAATTCGTAATATTCCCATAAATTTCTTATTGATGCATACAGGTTCTCTCGCTTTAGTTTTCAAGTTTTCAGATGCTTACCAAAATCTAAACCTACTTAAATTGAGGTTTTTAATTAATAAATCTTAGTTTATGTATCATACCTTGAAGGAATTAAACAATTCAGAAGCTGTCGAAAATTCTAGATTCAAAGAATAAACTTTTTAAAAAAGGTAATAAAGTTAGGCTATTATTTATTATTTATTCGATTAAGTGAGGAGAGGGAATGACCAAAAAGTATAAACCAGATGGGTGGGTTGTTCTAACATTTCGATCAATGAATGATAAACCCTGCTATGTCTTATTTTGTTCATGGAGAGATGACGAGGCTTGGAGAGTGAGTTCAG
This sequence comes from Pseudoalteromonas sp. 19-MNA-CIBAN-0066, assembly GCF_040308705.1. Classification (NCBI taxonomy): domain Bacteria; kingdom Pseudomonadati; phylum Pseudomonadota; class Gammaproteobacteria; order Alteromonadales; family Pseudoalteromonadaceae; genus Pseudoalteromonas; species Pseudoalteromonas sp. 19-MNA-CIBAN-0066. Next base: position 52,472 of record NZ_JBEONZ010000009.1, on the reverse strand, counting down.
GCTCAATGGTTTTACCTCACCTATCACCGTGTGAAAAATACTGGATATGGCCCCAAATATCAGGCTCTACTTATGAACTCCTTGTTGATGAAGAAAATGGCTACACCTTTTATACTGGCGCGGTTTTAGACGATTTGCTAGCAAAAGGATACCGTGATGGCACACAGTTAATGCGCACAACACTTAAAGAACTTATGAAAGATAAATAAGGAGCTGTGTGCCTTCTGGTATTTAAGCATATACTGTCTATTTTCTCACTTGCGAAAATAATAGGCCCTTTATAACGGTAGATATTTAAGGCTATAAGTGGTTATAGGTAAAGAATATCATGCAGTCAATGTTATCAGTTCTACAATAAAAGCTAATCGATGATTACATTAAAAGCTAATAAATGAATTCAGTAAAAGCTAATAAATGAATTCAGTAAAAGCTAATAAATGAATTCAGTAAAAGCTAACGGTATTACTATGAACCAAGTGTCATAAAAACTTGCACACTCTCTAGAGCAATTAAAACTATTGCAAGTGGACTTCCCAGCTTTCACTAGACACCGGCTTATAGTCTTAAAGTACAAAGCGGAAGTAAACTTCCGGTTTGTAAGTCTGTATTGTTATATTTCGGAAGCAAACTTCCGTTTCTAAGGCCTAAAAGATAGTTATCGGAAATATACTTCTGCTTTTTGATAGCGCTAACCTAGATAGCTATATGAACAACTTTTCGGGGTCTTACTTGAGCGAATAGCGGTCATTCAGGTGAGTCGTCTTTAACTTAGTAAGAATAAGAGGACACTTTCCTCTTTTTTACATATTTATATAAGCTACAGAAAGCATAATATTTATAGCTGGCAATAGCTTACACTATTTGCTATTAATATAAGTTCATTAAATAAGGATGTTTTCGCGCTAGAATAGGGAAAGTATCCTCTGATAAAGTTGTTAAATTTAATAGGATAATATGCGTAGATTTTCAGATTTTCTTTCTCGAGGCGAATGGACAGGTATCGGAGTAATAGTTGCAATAATTGCGTTATTGAGTAGTTTTTACTATTCAAGTAGCCCAGATCCTGTTGAAAACTCAGTATCTAATCCCGTTGTAAAAAGAAAAGTTGTGCCTATTGATATTCCGAACGTCGATATTCAATCTAGAGAGCAAGAGCCTAAGAAGCAAGAATTAAATGTATTTCCATCATTAACTTCTTTAGTACGAGCAATCAATTCCTCGAAACAAGACAACCTAGATGAAGTATATAACTCACTAATTATATTATTAGAAAGATCTAACTCAAGCAGGAACCTAATTGATTTAGTATCTCGTTGGAAGGAACCCTTGATGACTAAGGACGTAGGGGACGGCTACATCATTAGCACTATCGATCAATATAAAATTGATGGTTTTATATTGTATTTAGATAAAGAGACCCAAGGGTTACTCTCTGCATTTTATGATTTTGGTTTAGGTATAAAAGCAGTTAAAGTCTATACGACGCACTTAGAATCACCTCAATATATTCTTGCTGTTAAATACATGACTCAAAGTGGGACTGGTTTTTACGGAGAATCAGTCAAATATTACGGGATTCAAGGGCGCCACATGGAATTAGCTTTGGAGAAACCATATTATGAATATCTGGATGGGTCGTGGGGAGCATATAAATCTAATGTTCTTTTCGAGCAGAGTAGCAGTCTTAATATTAGCGCCTCTAGTATTAAGCTCATTTCCAGTGGTCGCTTATTTTACACGAAAAAAACAGGTGACGAAGTACAAGTAGAACTACCCGATGAAGAGTATGTTTGGGATTCTCATCAATCTAAATTCAAGCAGACTGCTGGGCGCTTAACTTCTGAAAATAAAACAATGTCAGGCATGTATGCTGATTATGCCGAGCCAAACGGAGATTGGTTTGAAGCTCCTAAGGGCACTGATGATAAAGGGTTTAAAAAAGAGTCGTGGTAAATTAAATTTAAAAAGGCACTTAAACGGAACTAAAACAGTGGGTTAGGTTTCGCTTCGCTACACATTACAACCCACAATTTAAGTCCGCTTAGTGCGGCGTTATACCTCTAGTGTTTTATTCAAATTTGGAAGTTAAATGGAAAATTTAATTAAAGTAGAAGTAAAAAAGGATCATTTGGATAAAGTCTCTCGAGCACCAGTTTTAAGTGCTTTGACTGAGCTAGTTTGGAATGCTTTTGATGCTGACGCGGATTTAGTGCAAGTTACAATAGATCGTACTGATTTTGGGTTAAAAGCAATCCATATAAAAGATGATGGAATGGGAATTGCCCATAAAGACTCTAAAAAGCTATTTAGTTCCCTTGGTGGTTCATGGAAAGGGCAAAAAGGGGTTTCACCTAAAGGACGCTTCTTACATGGTAAAGAAGGTCAAGGTAGGTTTAAATCATTTGCTATAGGAAGGATGGTTGAATGGAATACGTCTTTCTTTGATGGTCAGAATACCCTTTCATACACAATGAAAGGTAAAGCTGATAACAAAGGTATATTTTACCCAACATCCCCCCAAATTAGCGGTAACCAATCTACAGGAACAACCGTTTCAATATACGAACCGCACAAAGAGTTTACATCTATAAATAAAGAGCGACTGCTTGAGTATTTTTCATCAGTTTTTGCCATATACCTATCACAATACAAATCAATTAAGCTTTATGTTGATAGCGGATTGGTTAATCCAGAGAGCCAAATAAAACACAAAACTATTCTTCCTTTAGATAATGTGCTATTTGATAATGTTGAGTATCAGTATGAATTACAGATTATAGAGTGGAACTGCAATACCGCTAATGAGGTTCAGCTTTGTAATAACAATGGCTTCCCACTGTTACCTTATGAAAAAAATATTCGAGGAACAGGTGATTTTTCATATACAGCTTACTTAAAATCAGGACATATTAGTAAACTAAATACAATTGGGACATTGGGGCTTGGTGATTTAGAACCCTCCTTATCCAAACCTATTGAAACAGCAATATCAGCGTTAAAAAATCACTTCATGATGCGCCGAATTGAATTGTCTGCAGATAAAATCGAAAAATGGAAAAACGAAAATGTTTACCCATATTCAAATGTCTTAAGTGGTCCAATTGAAGAAGCTGAAAGACAAGTTTTTGATATTTTAGCTTTAAATATTAGTGAGCAAATACCAGAATTTGACAGATCAGATATCAAACTTAAAAAGTTTCAGTTTAGATTGCTAAAACAAATAGTTGGCTCTAATCCTGATGACTTGCATATCATTTTAACTGAAGTTCTCAACTTGACGAAGGGTAAGCAATCAGAGCTTGCTGAGTTACTAAAAGAAGCATCTCTATCATCAATAATCAGTGCATCTAAGGTCGTATCCGATCGCTTGAAATTTGTAACTGGGTTAGAAGAGATACTTTTTCATCCAGAGAAAAAGAAAGTTCTAAAAGAGCGAACGCAGCTACATAAAATTCTTGCAGAAAATACTTGGGTTTTTGGCGATGAGTTTTCATTAACTGTTAACGATCAATCTCTCAGTGAAGTTCTTAAAGTACACTTGAATAAAAAACGAGTAGATATACAGCTTGATAAACCAGTTAAGAGAGTCGATGGCCGAGTGGGTATTGTCGATTTAATGTTGACTCGAAGCATTGGGAAAAATCATTCTGATGAAAGAGAACATTTAGTTGTTGAACTCAAAGCACCTAAAGTAAAAATAGGGCAGGATGAAATAAATCAAATTGAATCATATGCATTCGCTGTTGCTGAAGATGAACGGTTCAAGCATCTAAAGACAAAATGGAATTTTTGGGTTATATCCAATGATCTCGATGCATATGCAAAGAGACGGCTAAAACAAGATAATAAAGGGAAAGGAATCATCTATGATGCTGATGGTGTCACTATTTGGGTGAAAACTTGGGGCGAACTGATTCAAGAGTGTAAACATAGATTAGAGTTTTTGAGGGAACAATTAGATATTAATATTGATAATTCTGATGGTCTAAAGTACTTACAGGAATCATACTCTGAATACACTAAAGATGTCGTATTAACTCACGAAAGCGAAGAGGTCGAGGTATAATAAATCGCTAAAAGTGAAGGGAAAATAGTAGCTTGTGCTCTTCCCTCGCTAATTTTAGCCAACAATTTTTCGCCCGTTAGCGAAGCGTTATACCTTTATAGGCGTTGAGTCTCAGAAATAGATATAAGATATTAAAATGAATCCATTAGAACGCAAGATAGGACGATCGAGGACAATAGCTTCTCTGCCTAATTACACTACAGCAGGCTCTTATTGCTTTTTTAGTCAATGTATATTTTTAAATAGCCTTACAGCGAAAGATTTACCAAATGCTACTCAGTTAAAGCTTGAAGAAGCAGATGATCATGTACAAATTCTTAAATTTGCACCACTACTTCATCATGAGGCAAAGCACTGGTTTGATGCTCATAGTACTTTGTGGGGATTAAAAATAATTCAACAAATATACTCAGGTAGAAGTGATCTTTATGAAGCAGAAAAATTGGGTATAAGTACACCTCTAAATCACTTTGATAAACAAATGAAACTTCGTGATGCAATCGAGTTTATAAAATACCCGAGTTATTATAATACTCAAAACTCGCAAGCTAATACCTCCAGCCCTTGGCAGTATAGATTTTCTAGTGGATTATTATTCTCAAAATCTGGAATGCCTAGCGATAGACCTATTTTCTTTACTCGGTTCTTGAATGTCGAACAAGAATTAATAGCAAGAGTACCTTTTAGTTTGTGTGCGATGTTGGAAGCTTCAGCTGTTGCTCAAGAATTGAACTCTAAAGTAATAATTATTGATTCAATTAAAAACCCAGTATCAAAGGCTCTTGAAAGTAAAAAGCTTGCTGAAAATTCTTATAAAGAACTATATGATGAAAACTTAGTTGAATATTCCGTCGTAGCACATAAGGTTGCAAATGCATTTTCGATAGTCGACCCTATTGAAGCGTACGGTTTGTCGGCAAAATTAGTACGTTTCATCTTGAATCTACCTCAAGAAGTTTTACATCGATTAAAACCGAAGGTGCTACTCTCTCAGCAATTTTCTGCATTTTACGAAGCTTATTCAAATGCTGTTAAGTACCAAGATCAAGGTGCATTATTCCCGTTTTTCGTTGATGTATTGTTTTCTAATTTTCAATTAAAAGGTATAGACGTCAGAGCTGAGAACTTAGACAGTTTATTAAATGAACTTTGTTCCAAAAATGTTGGTTTAACTTTATCTGAAATAGATGACTTAACACACACCGAATTAGCTGAAATTTGCAAGCCTGTAGGGTTTGAGCTAGAAAGTGGTTATGTGAATTCAGTATTATCGCAAGGCTTAGAGTTATATAAAGATCTCGGACTGATTGGAAATAGCTTTATTGATATAGCAGGCAGTAAAGTTCCTGACTTTGTACTTGGAGATAATACGTATTTTAGTTCTTCCGGAACCTCAATGGATGAATTTGAGGCAAGATACTTCTCCATGACTGACTATTATGAACAATTACAAGAATTTGCAAAAGCATGTATTGTTTGATTCTAAGCTTTTTAAGGTATAACAATGCCTTAATGTAGGATTCGCAGCAGTTTGCTGTGTTCCGCTTCGCTTCACATTTTAGGCAACTACTACTTACCGCTTAAGGTGGCGTTACCAATGTCAGCAATTGGCACATAGCAGTCAACTAAACTTGGCAGTATTTTTATGAGACTAGCTTTATAATGCTTATATTTGGTAACTTTATGCCATTATAAGCTTCAATATTATGCCAAGTTATACTTCACTTGCGGCGCTGTGGGTCAATAAAAGCAAGTGAGGTTATGTCAACTTATACTTCAAACAACATTGGGTGTTACAAATTTAATTTAATATACTTCATAAACATATCCTTTTTAAATAAAGCTATTAAAGCTTGCTTAACCATATTCTGATTTTTAAATTAGCTGTCTTAAGTATGATCATTTAAATGGAATTAAAAGCTTAATTTATGTCTACAGTTTCCAAAGTGTTTTTACCTGATGAGGGAAAAACTACACCTCTAATAAAATTCTATCTTTAGATGAAGCAAAACTATTCAAGCTTAGACGTTTTTTGAGAGAGCCTGAAGGGTTAGGTAGTATTTTATGTATTACATGTTTTGAGCCTTTAATTCTTGCTGGTACTCCACCTGCGGCAACTTTTTAATTATGAACCAAGTTCAGTTTAGCCTTTGAATTCTGTAAGTTTGACATTTTACTACGGGTGATCAAGTTAATCCCGAGTAACAGTTTGAATTGCTATACATAGTAAGCTTTATTAAAGACGGTTTTATTGTTTGCTTAAGAATAATTGAAATTACTTAGCAACAGTACTATACATTTATGAATTTTTTAGTGGTATGTTAGTAGTAGATGGAGTTTTAAATAACAAAATGGTGCCAACCATTTTTAAAGGGATGTTGCATGGAATTCGTTTTTATAATTGCAGTTGTTATATTGATAATTTGGTTAATTACAAGTTCACGCTCAGATTCAAAAAAAACAAAGCCTAGAGTGCTAGGTAACCCGAGTCAAAATATAAAAGAAACTCGTGATGCGGCTGCTTCTAAACATTCTTTATCTAAGCCTTCTTTATCTAGACCTTCGAGTGACGTAACTAGCTCGATGGCTCCTATTACAACTACAAAAGCATCAGTTAGTGTTGAGTTACACGAACAAGCTACTGAATTAACCACAGCAAAGCAGACTAATCCAAAAACTCACACCACTGCTGTTAATAAACCTACGCCAATTATAGAGAGTGCCCATAGTGCAACACATTCTGAGGACGATTTTGCTACATTTAATATTTTTGAGAGCACAGAACCTCAAAATGCAAACATTAAAAGTACAAGAAAAGCCCAATGGCTTGATAAGAAGAAAGAAACTATTATACACAAGCGCAAGCTAAGAGGATTTATTTACTTAGGTGAAAAAATGGAGTCTCTTCGAGGTTATGACTCTGAGCCTGCATTATTAAACCCAATTTTACCCGCATCAACCCCTTTGGGGCATCAGCTAGGTTATTATACAGATGATTCACTTGGTTACTGGCCGAGTTATAACAGGCTTTCTAGACAGTGTAGAGGAGCCTACCTTGACTGGTTAGCAACCGACAGAAGCGCGGCCAATACCCCAGTAGGATTCGTGTTTTTGTACTTTTATGGACTTGAAAGATTTGTTATTGAAAATGGTCAAGTTGATAAAGTTGGAGATGAACAATTTGAAGACATTTTTTATGAAGTACTGCGTTTGCACAAGGTGTTTATTTCAAATCGTTCTTTTGCTGGTTACTCAGCAAACTTTTTGGAATTTATGTATTTACTTAAACCTGAATTATTTAAAAGTAAAAAACATATATTACCGAAGACGCGTCATTCACTACTTTTTAAATTACGTCTTTCAGAGCAAGTTGTTGCCACAGAAAGAGTGAGTGATGAACTAGCACTTGAGTGGATTAAAAATACAGACCAATACAATCTAAAAACAGCAGCTAGACGCTGCGATGTAGAGTTTGATTCACTTTTCAAACTTTACTACAAGCAAAAATTCCCAGAAGGGATGCAAGTAAAAGTAAATAAAACTAAATTAAACGCTGAGTACTTTGCTGCCAGTGGTGGCATCCCTAGCGTTAAAGTTTTACTCGACGGTTTGCCTGACCCGAGCATATTAAAAGCACCTATAAAAAAGCTTATTCCAATAGCAGATATGGTCACTGAGGAACTAGCTAGCTATAGCCGTTATTTAGCTAAGACTAATACAAGCAAAGATGATTTAGCTGCATTAATACTGTTGCCTCGTGCCATCGCTAATAGCCAACCATCACCATTAATCGAAAAGTTTAAAACGTGGGCCCAAACTATCATTTTAGAACATGATGGGGTAACAAATGTAGCTGATTTTTGGTTGCAAACAGACTTACCAGCACCAAAAGCGATAAATAAGAAAGAAGGTGAGCTCATTTATAACTTAGCTAGCTTTGCTGATATTGGTATTGCGCCTGACTTACGTTATCACCATACAAAACCTAAATTAGATGGCAAACTTGTATTATTTTATCCAGGTCATGGGGAAGAGTTCGTCCCTAGCTATGCGTTTAATCAAGTCGGTGTCGCACTGCGCTTAGGTGCTATGGTTGCAAATATAGATGGAATTGTAGATGAGTCAGAAAGTTCAGAGTTAGAAAAGCTAATTGCTCATGATGAAAAATTAACGGATACAGAAAAGCGATCTCTAAAGGCTTATCTTACATGGCGATTAGTTACACCATCAGGTAATACGGGGTTAAAAAATAGACTTAATAATTTAGGTGTAAAAGAAATAGAATTTGTGAAACGGTTTATTCTGTCTATTGCGCTCGCTGATGGCAATGTTGATAACAAAGAAGTAAAGCAAATCGAAAAACTCTACACAAATTTAGGGTTGAATAAAGAGTCTGTTACGAGTGATATTCATCAGCTTACTACAAGTAGTCACCAACCAGCACTAAGTAATCAAAACTCATCAGAATTTAGCTTAGATGAAACAATATTAGCCCTTCATGAAAGCCAAACAACAGAAGCAAAAAATATGTTGGAACAGATCTTTATCTCAGGTGAAGATGAAAGCGATTATATTGAAGTCTCAGAGCTGACAAACGAAGTTGATGGATTAGATCTGGCTCATAGCCAGTTGTTTGAAAAGCTATGTGCTAAAGCGCAATGGGGTCGCGAAGAGGTAGCCCAAATGTGTAGTGAGCTAAAATTAATGGTCGATGGTGCTATAGAAACCATCAATGACTGGTCATTTGATTTAGTGGATGCACCAGTAATCGAAGACGATGGTGATATATACATTGATGAAGAAATAGTCGAAGAGATAAGGGAGTTATAACAATGGCAGCAAAAAAAATTAGAGCAAAAGAGCGCGATGCAATTATACAGTCTCTTAAATCGGGTGTTACCCCAAAAGTCGGCATACAGCATATACAAGTAGGCCGTGGTAATGAACTTAAGGCGCTCATTAAAGATATCGACAGAGTGACAGAGGGCGGCTCTGCTTTTCGGTTAATTATTGGTGAATATGGATCAGGTAAAACATTCTTTTTAAGTGTTGTAAGAGCGATAACATTAGAGCGAAAGCTAGTTACTGTTAATGCGGATTTATCTCCCGACCGTCGTATTCATGCATCATCAGGACAAGCCAGAAACTTGTATTCTGAGTTAATGAGAAACATGTCTACTCGTAATAAGCCTGATGGTAATGCATTGACCAGTGTGGTTGAAAAGTTTATTACCGAAGCACGAAAAGAAGCTGATAATACAAGCAAGGAAATAACCACAGTGATCCACGAAAGGCTCGCGTCACTCTCTGAGCTTGTAGGTGGTTACGACTTTGCAAAAGTTATCGAAGCATACTGGACAGGCCATGAAACAGATAACGAGCAACTTAAAAACAACGCTGTAAAATGGTTAAGAGCAGAATATGCTACAAAAACAGATGCTCGCAAAGATCTTGGTATCAGAAGTATTATTTCAGATGCATCGTTTTATGACTCTCTAAAGCTTATGAGCTTATTTGTAAGGCAAGCTGGCTACGAAGGGTTATTAGTTAACCTCGATGAAATGGTAAATTTATACAAACTCAATAGCACCCAAGCACGATTATCAAATTACGAGCAAATTCTAAGAATACTCAACGACTGCTTACAAGGATCGGCTGAGTACTTAGGGTTTTTACTGGGTGGTACACCTGAGTTTTTACTTGATCCAAGAAAAGGCTTATATAGTTATGAAGCGCTGCAATCTCGCTTAGCTGGCAATACATTTGCAAAACAAGCTGGTGTTATTGATTACTCATCTCCAGCATTACATTTGGCAAGTTTAACGCCAGAAGAGTTATTCATATTACTTAAAAACCTTAGACATGTTTTCGCATCAGGGGATGAATCGTTATATTTAGTGCCTGACGAGTCCCTAAAAGCATTTTTAGTCCATTGCAGTAAAACAATTGGAGACGCTTACTTCAGAACACCAAGAAATACGATCAAAGCGTTTTTAGATATGCTTGCCGTGATTGATCAAAATCCAAACATTTCGTGGGACAGCTTAATAGAAAATGTTAATATAGCACAGGAAAAACCTTCCGATGTAGAGTTAGATATTGAATCTGAAGACGATGAGCTAGCTGACTTTAAATTATGATCAACGCACACGAAAAGCTCGATTTTCGCATTCAGCAGTGGATTTTTAAACAAGGTTGGGATCGACTTAGAGAGATACAATGTTTAGCAATTGATCCTATCCTCTCAGGCAATACTGATGTGCTTATTAGTGCCTCTACTGCCGCAGGTAAAACGGAAGCATTTTTTTTACCTGCAATAAGTAGTATCGCAGATGAAGTAAGCGGTGTGGGCATTTTATATATCAGCCCGCTAAAGGCGTTAATAAACGATCAAGACCGAAGACTCGAAAGCTTGTCAGATTTATTAGGCATACAAGTTACACCTTGGCATGGTGATAGCTCGCAAGGTCGAAAAAATAAGCTGAAACGAAATCCATCCGGCATGGTGTTAATAACGCCTGAGTCCCTAGAGTCATTATTAATAAGAGACAGTGGTTGGGTAAAATCTGCTTTTCAGAATTTAAAGCATATAGTTATAGACGAATTTCACGCATTTATTGGTACTGAGCGTGGCCATCACTTGTTGAGTTTACTGCACCGCTTAGAGCATCTGCTTGGCCGCGTAAACTCGCCAATACCCAGAACGGCTTTAAGTGCCACTTTAGGTGACCTAGAAAGTGTCCCAGCATCTTTAAGACCAAATAAATCACTACCTTGTAAAATAATAAAGCAAACGCAGTCTTCATCATCGTTAAAAATGCAAGTGAAAGGATACATTGAAAGCGCTGTAGTAACAGATGAGACGCTTACTGCGGAGCAAAGAGTATGTAACGATTTATATGGCCTTTGCCGTGGTGGAAACCACCTAGTATTTGCCAACAGCAGAAGCCGCACCGAAAGCATTGCAACTACTCTTGCAGAGATGTGTGAGAGCAACATTGTGCCTAACGAGTTTTTTCCACATCACGGCTCGTTAGCCAAAGAAATGCGAGAAACACTTGAAGCTCGGCTTCAGCAAGATCAAATTCCAACAACAGCAATATGTACTATGACTTTGGAGTTAGGCATTGATATAGGTAAAGTTAACTCTGTTGTGCAAGTTACTGCGCCACATTCTATTGCAAGCTTACGGCAGCGAATGGGTCGTTCAGGCAGGCGTGGTGGCGCTAGTGTTTTGCGAATGCTGATAACAGAGGCCGACCTTACAGAGCAATCAAATATTGCAGATAAACTTCGGCTTGAATTAGTTCAATCGCTGGCGATGATACGGTTACTGGTTGCAAGCAAATGGTACGAACCCGCAGACACTTCGCTTTATCACTTTTCGACATTACTACATCAAGTCTTAGCGCTCATCGCGCAATGGGGTGGTATAAGAGCAGATCAAATCTACGTATTACTGTGCAAAGATGGGCCGTTTCAGCAGGTTAGTATTACCCACTTTAAAGGTTTGCTGTCTCACATGGGAAAAGTAGAGCTTATTACTCAGTTAGGGAGTGGTGAACTTGTTTTAGGCCACATGGGTGAAAAAGTAACAAATCATTATACGTTTTATGCGGTGTTTAAAACCCCTGAAGAATTTAGAATAGTGACTGGTAGTAAAACACTAGGGACATTGCCCATAGACAGCCTAATTTTAGAAGGGCAACATATTATATTTGCTGGCAAGCGTTGGGTTGTTGAGTTGGTTGATGCTGACAAAAAAGTGATTTCAGTACAGCATGCAAAAGGCGGGAAACCACCTAAGTTCGGTGGTACAGGGATGGCTGTACATGATGTAGTAAGGCAAGAGATGCTGACAATATTGAGAGAAGGAGATTACAGAATTCAAGTTGGCGAACAAAAAATTGAGTTTGGTGATGAGGTTGCTCAATCACTTTTCAAAGAAGCGGTTGATTTCTTTCAATCAGCAAACCTTAAAAGCACACACTTTATACAGCATGGTAATACAGTCGTTATTCTGCCTTGGGCCGGAGATAAAGTTGTAAATACACTTGTTGCTGTACTTATCAACAAAGGTTTTGGTGCTGGTGCATTTGCAGGCGTTATAGAAGTTGAAAAAGCCTTTATCGACGATGTTATTGAGGCACTTAAAAGCTTTCAAAATGATGAAACCGTATCAGCAATTGACTTAGCTGAAGCAATTGCAGAAAAAGCCATTGATAAGTTTGATGAGTATTTACCACAAGAGTTACTCACACAAGGGTATGCCGCTAAAGCATTTGATGTCGAGAAGGCAAGGGTATTAGTAAAAAAATTACTCTAAAGAAATCTCGCATCATAAAGCTAGAGGGCGTTCAGAATTCTGTGTCACCTTATACTTCAAGCAACGTTGGGTGTATAAACTAATTACTTATAATTAAGCCAATTTTTAAACTACATTTTATTCAATTTATTTCTCTCTCATTATTCTACTTTTTTCCAATTTTAATCCCATACTTTAAATACTCACTTAAAACTTACGCTATATCAGCATATTAAATTTATATAAATGTTCGTACATTAAAGTAAATTACTACCATCAAGGCACTTTATTCTGTGTTTGCGTAACTTAATTTAGTAAATGCGACCTAAGTCTAGATTGCGAAGTGCGCTGTAATACTTAAAATAACGCCAAATTAAAAAGGGGCTCAGTAGTATGCAGTTAGAACGTATCCGCAATAGCAATCTGCACCAAAAAGTAATGTCAGCAGAACAAGCTAGCCAATTTATTAAAGATGGAATGACAGTAGGCATGAGTGGCTTTACTCGTGCCGGTGAAGCTAAAGCCGTGCCAAGAGCACTGGTTGAGCGTGTTAAAAATAACCCAATGAAAATAAACCTAATGACCGGTGCGTCGTTAGGTAATGATTTAGATAAACTACTTACAGAAGCGGGTGTGCTAGCCCGCCGTATGCCTTTTCAAGTAGATAGTACATTACGTAAAGCGATTAATAACGGCGAAGTAATGTTTATTGACCAGCATTTATCAGAAACCGTTGAGCAGTTGCGTAATCATCAATTAACTATGCCTGATGTGGCGGTTATTGAAGCGGTAGCCATTACTGAAGAAGGCCATATTGTGCCTACTACTTCGGTAGGAAACTCTGCAAGCTTTGCTATTTTTGCTAAAGAAGTGATTATTGAAATAAATATGTTGCACAGCCCTGAACTTGAAGGCTTGCATGACATATATATTCCTTCGTATCGCCCTGTGCGCCAACCAATTCCTTTAACTAAAGTAGATGATCGTATTGGTAGCACGGCTATTCCAATTGATCCTGCTAAAATTGTTGGCATTGTTTTTACTAATCAGAGCGATTCGTTTTCAACAGTTACCGACCCTGACGTAGATACAGCGGCTATTGCCAGCCACTTAGTGAGCTTTTTTAAAGAAGAAGTAGCACAAAAGCGTATGGCAGAAAACCTAGGGCCATTACAAGCAGGTATTGGTAATATTGCTAACGCGGTAATGATGGGATTGTTAGATTCTGATTTTGAAGATTTAACAATGTACTCAGAAGTATTACAAGATTCGACCTTTGATTTAATTGATGCCGGTAAACTTAAATTTGCTTCAGGCAGTTCAATTGTTTTATCAGAGCGTTGTAATGCAAAAGTATTTAATAACCTATCAGAATATAAAGATAAGTTAGTGTTACGTCCGCAAGAAGTGTCGAATCACCCTGAAATAGTACGTCGTTTAGGCATAGTGGCAATTAATACTGCGCTTGAGTTTGATATGTACGGTAACGTAAACTCAACTCACGTTTGTGGTACTCGTATGATGAATGGTATTGGCGGCTCGGGTGACTTTGCACGTAATGCGCATTTAGCGATATTTGTTACTAAGTCGATTGCTAAAGATGGCGCTATTTCGAGTGTAGTACCTATGGTAAGCCACGTTGACCATAACGAACATGACGTTGATATATTAGTAACCGAGCAAGGCTTAGCTGATTTACGCGGCTTAGCGCCACGTGAACGTGCTGTACAAGTTATTAAGCACTGTGTGCACCCAGATTACCGTGACGCCATGCTAGATTACTATGAGCGCGCTTGTAAGCGAGGCGGACACACACCTCATTTACTAGAAGAAGCGTTTAGCTGGCATATTCGCCTTGAAGAGCAAGGCAGTATGAAAAAAGCCTAATAAATGTAATCCCAAATTGCACCAACCCATACAGTTAATCTGTTTTGGGTTTAATTAAACGCTCCTTTTAGGGGCGTTTTTTTAGCGCTACTCTACACAATTAATTAGCCACTTAGTCTTGAGTATTAAAAGGCCTAAATTCGGATAATAAGTGCTGGCTAATTACCTTTAAGTAATCCATTAACACCTGGTATTAATGGATTACTTAAACAGCCTTTAAAATCAAACTTAAGTAAGCTTTTTAGTTAGCCACATACCGCCTAGCACGGCCGCAAAAAACAACAAAAATTCCACTTTAAAAGACACTAATTGAACCAAGCCCGGGCCTGGGCATATGCCACTTAAACCCCAGCCTAAACCAAAGAGTATTGAGCCAGTAATTAAGCGCGCATCAACTTTTTTCAAATCACTTAAGTTAAATGATCCTGAAAGGAGTGGCTTCTCTTTTTTTGCAACCCATAACCACGTAAGCATCATTATTAGCATGGCAACAGCCATCACTATAATTAAACTTGCGTCCCATTGGTTCCCGTAGGTAAGAAAGTTAATTACTTTAGCGGGGTTTGTCATACCGCTAATAATAAGCCCTAAGCCAAATATAAAGCCTATAACAACCATCATAATTGCTTTCATTATTTATCCTACCAGGTTTGCTGTAATAATGGCGACGAGCATAAATGTACACGTTGCAACCCAAGAGCGGGTAGAAAAACGCGACATGCCGCACACGCCATGGCCACTTGTACATCCATTAGCTAAAGTTGTACCTACGCCAACTAAAAGCCCCGCAACAATAATAAGCCAAGGCGACAACTGTAATTCGCCTTCTAATAAAGAAGGCGCAAATACTCTTACAGCTACACCTGCTAACAACAACCCTAAAATAAAGTATAACTGCCAACGAGAGCCCGAATTTGCTTTAGCAAATACAGACTTAACAATGCCCGAGATGCCTGCAATTTTTCCGTATAAAACCAGTAATAACGTACACGCTATACCTATTAATGCACCGCCTATTGCAGCCGACACTGGGGTGAATTCTGTTACCATTTTTTAAATTTCCCAAACAATAGAAACACCTAAACCGGTTTGTTTCATTTCGATTGATACTTGCTGATTCGGCGCTAAGTAGTTAGCACCTGTTACTTTTTTTGCTGGCGAATAAAAAGCCATAGCGTTTAATTGTACCTTGTTGGTAAAAGAATGGCTAAAGCCCGTTGTAAAATGCCACTCTTGAACGCCTGGCGCTAAAATATTTAATATAACTTGGGACGAAGGAATAGGTTGCTCGGTGTAAGACACCCCAAAGCGAATCTTTTGTTGCGGTGTACGCTGCCACTGATAACCAAGCTTATAAATAGTCATATCGTTCCAGCCAAATCCAGCGCCGGCGTTAGCTCCTAAAGGCGCTGACATTAAGTTATTGATTGGATTTGCAATACTTTTTACTTCGCTGTAATTGATTTTTTGCCAATCAAATACCACCTGATTACTGGGTGTAAGCTTATAAGCTGCACCAAGTTGAAACGAACTTGGCAGATCAAATCCGCCTTGCTCTGCAAACAAACCTTTATAGCTATCAAACTCTTCCATCGACACTGCTGAGCGGTAACTTGCGCCTAAACTAAGCGATGAGTTAATTGCATGGCTTTACCTAATTGAACACCAAACCCTGTACTTGTATCTGTGCCATTATTAGTAAGCGCTTCTGGTGATTGCGAAAAAGGAGCAAAGTTTTCAAGCCCTTGTGCTTCAAACTGTTGCACCACGTAAATGGGGGATACACCAAGGCGTGTTTGTTCATTCAACTTATAGCTTAAGGTTGGGCTAATAAAGAGTTGCTTTAAATCAACGCCTGCCATACCAGCGTAAAAGGTGCCTTCAGGAGCGGACTCTGCGCTGTACTCGGTATTCATACCGCCGTAATATTTACTTTTTCATTTAATTGATGACCAATAGCAAATTCTGGAATTGCAAACACGGTGTTGTCGCTTTTTTGTGTTTTTGCTGCAAGATAAAATGCGCCAGGGTAAAAAGTATCTACTTTTGATGCAGTGTATTTTCGCCCAGGAGAAAAAGCTCTAAGCCCAGAGATAGCTGTGTTCCGTTTGGTAAAAAGGTTGCTGGATTATTAGCGCCAGACATTAGCTCTTCTGACAGCGCTACACCTGCGCCAGCCATACCTTTGTGGGTCATGCCGTAGCCGTGAGTAAAATAACCATTCGTAGCAAATGTACTAAATGAGCCCAACGCGCACGTTAAAGCTAAGCCTGATATTAACTGTTTTTTCATTTTGGTAGACACATAAAGTTGCAATTGGCGGACAATAGCTAACTTTTGATATTCTAAAAAGGAATTTAAATAGATTACTTATAATAAAAGGCAATAGAACAATGACCATAAAGTTAAAATAAATGAGCATAGATTGCTATTTAACCTTTAGGTTATTTAAATCGCCATTATTAAATGGCGCTATTGTATGTAAAGGCAAAGCGGCGACTAATATCACCGCTTTTAAAAATCACATAGATTCGAGCGTTTTACCGCGCGTTTCTTTAATGTATTTAACAACAAAAAACAGGCTTATAAGTGCCGATAACGCATAAAATCCGTAAGCACCGGCAAGGCCTATATTGGCAAGCATAATAGGGAAGGTCATAGTAATTGCAAAGTTAGCAATCCACTGCGCACTGGCGTCCACAGCAAGGGCTGCAGCATCATAATTAGCGTAAGAAATAATATTATTAGCACTATTAATGGTGCTAAATCTAATCCTAATTAACGCCTGATAACTCAAAGCATTACTGGTTACAACTTTAAGATTGAATAATAAGCATAAATGCTAGATACTGTTTTTATATACAGCCATGGCAATGTTATGAAAAAAGAATTACCAGCAAAATACTATTTAGCGCATTTTAGAGAGCTTATTGAGTTTGTAACAAGTAAATGTATGCACTTACTTGAGCCCAAGCACAGCGAATTTATTAATAAAATTAATCAGCTTGATGAGCAAAGCCAGTGTATGTTGGCGCGCGTGTATTCGCGCAAACCCTATTTAGTACAAGCGCAGTCCCTCACTTATGAAGAAATAATCTCGCCGCATCAGGCTATTTATACGCTAAAAAAAGCAGGTATTTTATTTGAGCCGAACGAGCAGCATTATTCACAGCTTTTGGCGCACTTAACCAAACCTGCTTTACTAGAGTTACTAAGTAATTACGACGAACAAATAAGCTATAAAAAGAGCGCCGCTAAAGGCGCGCTGGTGAATAGTGCCCGTGAGTTTTTTAAAAGCTGCCCGCACGAGCTTGCACCGCTTTATAGCCAGTATGTAATTAATAATCGCAGCGATTATTATGAGTATTTTGAGTTTTTATTTGCAGGTAAACTAAGCAGTGGTGATGTGAATCATCAAAACCGTTTTGTAATGCGAGACTTAGGTTTAACCGCTACGCGTGAAGGGCATAGCGAGAGCTTATCGCGCTTTGAAACGAAGGCCGAGGGGCAATCAAACTATTTATTAAACCGTTACCGATTAGCATTTAAAAATATAACTGATGAGAACGATTACGTTGCTTTAGCGCCGCAGGTTCTAGTGCAAGCTGCGTATGGTGCAATAGCTGTTGCGCTTAAAAATAAGTTATTAGTACAGCTTTTTAAACAGTTAAAAAACACCAATAGCGAACTTGCTTTTAGTTTACTTGAAGGGTGTGTTGATGATAGCGAAGCACACGAAATTCAAATAAGAGAGCAATACAGGCTTGGTAATAAACAGTGGGTAAAAGCACGCTTAGAAGCCATTATTGAAAATCCGCTAACGGATGATTTACTGTATTTTGCTGACGACTTTTTAATGCGTAAATTTAATAAGCAAACGCGTTCGCGTTTAAGCACTATGCTTGCTGACACTCAGTGCGTACTCGAAATTGACGAATTATACCGAGGTGAAGTAGAGCAAGGCGTAAACGATTATTACACTGGCCAAGGTATGCAGGTATTTAATACCGAAAACACATTGTGGCAAAGTTTGTTTGGTTTAGTATTTTGGCACGAATTATTTATTGATACCCCTTATCCGCCATGCAATGAGTTTGATATTTATCCGCAAGTATTAAGGCTTGGTAATTTTTATGCAGCGCAACCAGCACAAATAAATGAGCGCTTAGCACAATGCCAAACACCTCAGGCATTACTTAAATTAGTATGTAAAAATGCAGCGCAATACTTTGATCAACCTAACGGTTTATTTAAATGGCATAACGAGTTATTACAACCACTAGAAGCGCTGATTTTAAATAGCCCAATTGAGGCGTTAATTACTCACTTAACTAATATGAGTAAACATTATTTACAGCTAAAAGACGGCTACCCCGACTTAATGGTTATCCATAACGGCAAAGTACATTTTGAAGAAGTAAAAGCCCCAGGCGACAAGCTAAGGCGCAACCAATTAACGACTATAGATAACTTAAAGAGCAGTGGTTTTGAGGTACATATAGCCGTTGTTAAATGGTTTATAGATCCCAACCGCATTTACAGCGTAGTTGATTTAGAAACGACAGGCGCATTAAAAGGCGGTAACAAAATAACCGAAATTGGCTTAGTTAAAGTACAGCATGGCAAAGTAATCGATACATGGACTACTTTAGTTAACCCACAGCGACATATACCAGGGTTTATCACGTCGTTAACCGGTATTAGCGATAGCATGGTAAGTAATGCGCCAGTATTTGCAGATATAGTAAAACCTTTAATGGCTAAATTAGCGGGAAGCATTTTTGTTGCGCACAATGTTAACTTTGACTACGGGTTTATTAAAAAAGAATGCGAAATGGCAAAGGTGCCTTTTAAAATGCCCAAGTTGTGCACTGTGGTGGAATCGCGTAAAGCCTTTGCGGGCTTAAAGTCGTACTCGTTGGGTAATTTGTCAAAGCACTTTAATTTAAACTTAACCAGCCATCACCGAGCGCTTGCCGATGCAACCGCCACAGCGCAGTTGTTACTGTTAATTCAAAAATCACAAAGCTAGCTTATTACTCTGCTTTTTTTCGAAGTCGCTTTTTACTATTTCGAGTGCTTTAAGTACTTCATCAGGAGCAACGTCGTGTTGCTCTAGTAGCATAATTAAATCGACTGCGAGTTTTATATGGGTTGGTGCTTGTTGTAGATTATTGCTCATGCTGAGGTTTCTTTTTTGCAATTTGGCTAATTGCTACATCAATGGCTGTTTGCACCCGCTGTTGCATATGCATACGCTCTGTTTGTGATAAATAATAGGCCATATCTACGTCGGAGCGAATATAGCGAGAAGGCAGTTGATTTAAAACAGTACAGCAAAAATCGGCCATTACATCATCAGTATATTGTTCATTAAGTTTGCGATTAATTATTTCTTCTAAAACAAATTTTTCATAAAAGTTATGTATATCTTCATGTAATTGCATATTCCACTCGCTCGTTTTTAATCCATTTAATTGAGTTTATACCAAGGTGCAGTATAAATCGAGGGTGTAGTTTTACAGCTATTTATTAACGGTTAATTAGTTAGTGGCTTGATTGGTATTGTAAAACATACTTAAAGTGTTTAGCGAAGTTGTTGTTTTTCTACACGTTGTATTTTTTCTTCGGTGGCGGAAATCGCTTTTCTACAGCGCCCTAAGCGTGCATGCGTTGTTAATATTTCCATATTTAGCTTTTGTGCTTTAGCCGGGGTTGCTTTATCCATTTGCATTTTACGCTCTTCAATCATTAACAATAATCGGCGTTCAAACTCGTGATTTTGTTTAAGTTCGTCATAAAGCTCATGAGATGATTGTATTACTTGTTGCACTGCTTGTTTATAAACGGCTTGTTTGGGGCGTGGTTTATAGTGACTTTTATTTTCTTTTATCCAAATAGGGGTTGATTTAATAACATTAAAAACAGCTTGTACTTGTGTTGCTATACGCTCAAGTGCATAGGTGTATGCATGGCGATGCTCACTTGGTGGTAAAGACGATACTTCGTCTTCTATTTCGGTTACATAGTCGGCTAGGTTCATACTTTTAGTACTAAAAACAGCACGGTCAAATAAGCTTGGTTGCGCTTGCATATAACGGTTTTTAGAAAACAGTTTGGCTTTATCAAATTGCTCGGCTTGCTGCTTTAAGGTTGCAACTTGTTGGCGTAGTTTATCAAAAGCGGGTGAGTGCATATTAAAAGTAAGCCTCGTAAATAAGTTTTAGTGCTAATAATATAACCATAGTATTAAATACTGGACGAATAAACTTACTGCCAAAGCGTATTGCTGAATGCGCGCCAAACCATGCGCCTAGCATGATAAAAAAGCCCATAGTAATACCCAGTAAAAAATTAACATGGCCTAGTGCTACAAAAGTAATAAGTGAAATAAAGTTAGACACAAAGTTCATTGAACGCGATAAACCACAATTTAGCAGTAGGTTCATTTTATATAGCATGCCGTTTGAGGCGGTCCAAAAGGTGCCTGTACCTGGTCCTGCTAAGCCATCAAAAAAACCTAAGCTTAAACCTTGCAGCCACTGCTTTATTTTCATTGTTTGCGTAAGCTTAGGTAGCTCACTTTCCTCTGTGGTGCTTAAACTACCAAACAAGCTATAGCAGGCTACAACAATTATAATTATAGGTAATAATTTATTTAAGAAGTCGATACTTAAATGATCAACTATTAAAGTGCCTATTAATGCGCCAATGGCGGTGGCAAAAATAGAGGCTAGCCAAAACTTAGGATTAAATAAGTCTTTTTTATAATAAGTATAACTTGCAGTTAAAGAGCCAAAGCTTGCGGCTAATTTATTTGTGCCAAGCGTTAAATGCGGTGGTAAGCCTGCTGTTAATAAAGCAGGAACCGTTAACATACCACCACCACCGGCGATGGCGTCAATAAAACCTGCGGCAAGTGCAACGGCACATAAAATAGCCCAGGTTGTTGGATCGAGTGCAAGTTCAAACATTATTAATAATCTATCTGTCTTTTAAAAGGAGGTAAGGTGTCGAGCATTGCTTTGCCGTATCGCTTAGTGATCAAGCGCCTATCGAGAATAGTAATACAGCCAGCATCGCTTTCTTTACGCAGCAGTCTACCACAGCTTTGTACCAATTTCTTTGCCGCATCGGGAACGGTTATTGATAAAAAAGGATTGCCGCCTTTACTTTGTACAAACTCGGCTTGCGCTTCTTCAATTGGCGAGGTGGGTACGGCAAAAGGAATTTTTGTAATTATTAGGTTTTCTAGGTATTTACCTGGTAAATCAAGGCCTTCTGATAAGCTTTGAGTGCCAAATAAAATGCTACCTTTGCCTTCATCAATATTTTTAGTATGTAATTTAAGCATTGCTTCACGCGACATTTCGCCTTGTACTAATAAGTTAAAACCTTTTGTTCTAAGAAACTTTGATACATGGTCCATTTGCCAGTAAGAAGCAAACAATACTAGGTTGGCTTTTTTGGTATCTAAATACTCAGGCAGAGTATTGGCTAAGTGATCGCTAAACGCTTTATCGGTTGGTTCAATTTTAGAGACCGGAATACGCAAAGTGGCTTGATTAGGATAATCAAAAGGCGAGGGCACTTTAATAAACTTAACGCCTTCTTCTTTGGCAAGGCCTGTTTCGTAAGCAAAATGATCAAACGAGCCTAAAGCACTTAATGTAGCCGAGCATAAAACCGCGCCCGCGCACTCGCTCCATAGCTTGTCTTTTAAGTAGTAACCTACTTCAATAGGGCAGTCGCTTAATAAATGGTCATGGTGGTTTTTATATTCAAGGCGCTTTATCCACCTAGCATGGGGTGTGCCTTCGCCTTTATTTGCATAGCTAAACCACAGCTTATTTAATTGCTCTAAACGATTTATGTATTGTCCGCTCTCGCCTAAAATAGGGTCGGCTACGTAGGGTTTTATATCGCCGTCGCTTACATCTTGAGTTAGCGTGTCGTGCATTTTACTTAAGCAGCGCAGTGCATCTTGCGTGGCTTCGCTAATATCTTTGGCTTTACTGTGTAATGACTGTGGAATTTCGCCATTTTCGAATCTGTAAGTATCATCTTTTGAATATTCAAAATCAGCATTATCGAGAATGTCGCGTACTACTTTTAAATCTTTGTTGGCGTCGTTAATGCTATCGCAAAGCTTAAAGTTTTGCCCTATCGCCTTTTGACCCACTATTACTTTAGCCATTTTTCCGCTAAATTTAGTGAGCTTATCGAGCCACTCTATGGTGCCTTTTATTGTCGCTGCCGCAGATGAAAAGTCGCGAGTAATATGCGCTAAATGGTGCGCTTCATCAATTACATAAATAGTGTTGTCGGGTTCGGGTAAAATTTTACCCCCGCCTAAGTCCAAATCTGCAAGTAATAAAGAGTGGTTTATCACCAGTACATCCATTTGCATTAATTGCTGGCGAGCAAGCTGAAACGGGCAGGTTTGATGCGCTTTCATTTGGCGCTGGCACGAATGTTTATCGCAGGCTATTAATCCCCATACTTTATCGGGAACCGTGTCGGCCCAGCTGTCTCTGTCGCCTTGCCATTTTTTAGTTGTATAAGCGGTGTAAAGCTCATTTAAACATTTGGTTTCCATTACGCTTAAAGGGGAGCTAAGCGTAGGCATAAACTCCATTTGTGTTTGGCTATCACCGTTAACCGCATTGTGTAGTTTATGAGCGCAAATGTATCGCTGCCGACCTTTAACTAAATCAAACTTAAAACTAAGCCCTGAATGCTTTTTAAAAAAAGGCAATTCTTTGGCTATTAACTGCTCCTGCAGCGCAACTGTGGCGGTTGAAATAACCAATTTCTTTTTTTGTGCTAGCGCTAGTGGCAGAGCGCCTAAACAATACGCCAGAGACTTGCCTGTGCCTGTACCTGCTTCTATAACGCAAATACGTTGTTTTTTGTGATATTCCCCCGCTAGCGTTTTTGCTATTTCGGCAACTAAGTAATTTTGGCTGCTACGCGGGCGGTAATCACTTAGGTTATTAGCCACATGCTGATGTACTTGCCTAATAGTTTTTTTTAATGAGCTCGATAGCATGTGATGATTACCTAAAGTATGTATATAATTACAGTGTATATATTAAGTGGGATCGGACATTGACACAAGCAATCTATCAGGGCTTTATTTTATCAAGGCAACAATACTCGTCTAAAAACAGGCAGGGCCTCACTTTGTGTTATTGGTTAAGCTCTGAGTATGGGCCTATAAAGGTGGTTGTTGAAAACCAGCAAGCCGTATTTTTTATTGCGCAACAACAACTCCCTCTTGCACAAACGTTATTAGCCAAAGCCAAAATAAAGGTAAGTTTTAAAGCGGTTAATATGCGCCACTTTAGTGGTGTTGACTGCACAGCTTGCTATTTTGACGACAGTAATAGCCTTTATAAAGCGAGAGCCCAGCTTGAGCAGCAAATAAATATATACGAAGGCGATATTCGCCACAGTGACCGGTTTTTAATGGAGCGCTTTATTAAAGGAGGAGTGTGGGTAACTGGAAAGGCGCTACAAAAAAATGGCTTTATCGAAATTACTCAAGCAAAACTAAAAGCTAATCCAGATTATACGCCACAGCTTGCGTCGCTTTCATTAGATATAGAATGTAACGGGGAGGGGGTGTTATTTTCGGTTGGATTAGTTGGCAATGGCCTAGATTGTGTATTAATGATTGGCGAGCCACAGCCTCACAGTAACGCATTTAATATTGACTGGTGCGTTGATGAAATAAATCTACTGCAAAAATTACAGTGCTACATTACTAGTAACGATCCGGATGTGATTGTAGGTTGGAATGTAATTGAATTTGATTTTAGCGTACTTAACGCGCGCGCAGAAGCATTAGGACTGGTGCTAAATTTAGGCAGAGATCAACAACCTTTAACAATTAGAACGGGTCATTACACCCGGCTTACTTTACCTGGGCGCAGCGTAATAGATGGTATAGATACACTAAAAAATGCCACTTATCATTTTGATAGTTATTCGTTAGCTAATATTTCTCATAAAGTGCTGGGCGAGTCTAAGTTAATTCAAGCAGATAATCGCCTTAGCGAAATTATTCGTCAATTTAATCACGACAAGCTCGCACTTGCCGCTTATAACCGCCAAGACTGTATATTAGTAAATAGAATTTTTGTTAAGTTAAAGCTATTTGAATTTGCCATAGTAAGAACGCAACTTACGGGGCTTGAACTAGAGCGTATGGGCGGCTCGGTAGCTGCATTTACCAACCTATATTTACCCTTATTACATCGCAGTGGCTATGTTGCACCTAATTTAGGCGATCATGGCTTATCGTTCGAAAGCCCTGGCGGTTATGTAATGGAGTCGACTCCTGGTTTATATGAAAATGTATTAGTGCTCGACTTTAAAAGCTTGTACCCGTCAATTATGCGCACTTTTTGTATTGATCCATTAGGCCTTATAGAAGGACTAAACTCTCCCGAAAGCGCGGTAGCAGGGTTTAACGACGCACTATTTTCACGCGAGCTGCATCACCTACCCAAATTAATTAAGCACTTAACCCGTACTCGCCAAAAAGCCAAAGACACCAACCAGCCAATGCTTTCTCAGGCAATAAAAATAATAATGAACAGCTTGTATGGCGTATTAGGCTCTAAAGGTTGCCGGTTTTACGATCCAAGGCTCTCAAGTTCAATTACACTGAGGGGACACGAAATCATGCAAACCACCCGAAAATGGATTGAAGAGCTGGGTTATGAGGTTATTTATGGCGACACAGATTCAATATTTGTAAAAGTAAATGAGCGCTTAAATGCTACAGATTGCAATGAAATAGGCAATGATGTGATGCAAATTATTAACAAACGCTGGTCTGATAGCATTAAAACTCGCTTTTTGTTGACCAGTTATTTAGAAATAGAGTTTGAAACCCATTACAGCCCGTTTTTTATGCCTACCATAAGAGGAAAAAAAATAGGCTCAAAAAAACGTTACGTTGGCCAAATTGATAAAAACAACGCCAAGCAGCTCATTTTTAAAGGAATGGAAACCGTGCGCAGCGATTGGACCCAGTTTGCTCAAGAGTTTCAAACTGAACTTTTTAAAACATTATTTGATCAACAATTTAAAATAGAGCAATTAAACGATATTATAAAAAGCTACACTAAAAAACTATACGCAGGGGAGTTTGATAAAAAACTTATATACCGTAAACGTTTAGGCCAAAATTTAAGTGACTATGTAAAAAATATTCCCCCGCATGTGCAAGCAGTAAAAAAATATAAAGCGAATAACCCCGACTTTGATGTAAAGCGCGGCCAAATAATAGAATATGTTTATGCTATTAATGGCGCTGAAATTTACAATGCAAATAACACCCTCAATTACCCTCTTTATATACAGCGGCAGCTAGAACCTGTTGCCGATATGATTCTAAGCGCACTTGGCGTACAGCCAAACTCAACCCAAAGCACCTTGTTTTAAGCTTAATAATCAGTAAAAAATCAAAGTGTGAAACTGATTAAATAAACTGTTTACAAAAATTCACATGCCGAAAGTTAACAAGTATGATTTCAATTAAACTACAGTCGAAAATAACACTGAAGTAAACTACTTTAAAAACAATGGGTTATTTTTATTTTTTAATTTGTATCGCACTTACCAAAAGACTTTTTGTAAACGGCCAGTACTAATAGCGGTGATTAAGTGTGATATATGATAATGACAGGTCACTTAAAGTTAATTTTATGTTGACCTTTCTGTTCTCATAGTATTATCATTGGTTGCATAATCATTGTTTATTCGTAATCAGATGATTAAATATAAAAAAATAAAATAGTATTCTTGGGAGAATCAAATGTTAAATAATAAAGTTTCAAAAGCTGTTCGCTTAGCGATTGCTTTTAGTGCGGCTTCAACTGCTATATTTTCAGCTAGTTCTTTTGCTGCTGAGAAAAAAGAAAAGATTGAACGTGTAGAGGTTACAGGATCACGTATCAAACAAGTTGATATGGAAACTGCGTCACCAGTAACAGTTATTACTGCGGCTGATTTACAACTTTCGGGTGAAGCATCTGTTGCTGATGTTTTAAATAACACCTCAGTTAATAGCTTTGGTTCTTGGCGTGGTATGTCTGGTTACGGTAATGGCGCAGCAGCTACTAGTAATATCAATATGCGTGGTCTTGGTGCGCAATATACTCTAGTTTTACTTGATGGTCGCCGTATGCCAGGCACAAGTTCATCTTCAGGTGCAGCGGCGGATACATCACGTATCCCAATGGCTATTGTTGAACGTATTGAGATTTTACGTGAAGGTGCATCAGCAGTTTATGGTTCTGATGCGGTTGCTGGTGTTATTAACATTATTACTAAAAAAGACTTTAACGGTTTAAGCTTTTCTTATGATACAGAGCTTCCAAGCGTAGAAGGCGGTGATACTAACCGTTTCAATATTAGTTCTGGTTATGCAGGTGACAAAGGTAACATTACACTATCATACGAATACTACGAAGCTGATTCAGTATTCGATAAAGATATCTGGAAATTAGACGATCCAACGTATGGAGATTATTCATCATTTAGTTCTGTACCAAATGGTGTTGGCGCTAGTGGTTGGGTTTCAAACTCTGATATGTGTGCCGAAGCTAATAATACTGTTAATTCAGGTGGGCGTTGTTTATATAATTATGGTGAGGTTACTAAATTATTTGGTGATGTAGTACAGAACTCAGTACTTTCTAATTTTAATTATGAACTAGCAGAAGATATTAAGTTCAGAGGCCGTGCAAGTGCATCTTTTTCTGAAACAGATTCACGTTATGCGGGAACTCCTGTTTCAACTACTTACCCTACGATGGCTGCGTCTAATCCAATGAACCCAGCTGGTGAGGATTTAACACTTTATATGCGTTCAGCTAATCTTGGTGATCGTGATACACGTACAGAAATTAATACTATTGATTTCTTGGGTGGGATTGTTGGTTTTAGCAATATTGGACATGGTATTGATTGGGAGTTTAACATACAACATAGTCGTTCAACTACAAATTCGTTTGGAACCAATTTAATAAATGATTCTGTGGTTCAAAAGTTAATAGACTCTGGTGAATACGATGTTTTTAATACTGGAGGAGCAAGTTTTACTGATTGGGATGCAGGCATGAAAGATTTGTATGGTCAAGCTGCCCATACAGGCGTGTATCAGGCGAGATTTCTTAGTACGCAATTTGATACATTAGCATCGACTACATTATTTGATAATGGCGATATTTCTATTGCTGGTGTTGTAGGTGCGGAATATGAAAAAGTAGAATTCAATCAAAATAGTGATCCACAGTCTGCTCTAGGTGGAATTTCAGGTGGTTCAGGTGGTGATGATGTTAATGCGGATCGCAACCGTACTTCTGTATACACAGAAATTCAAGCAAGCTTACCGTTTAATATTGATATAAACGCTGCTATTCGTTATGACAAATATGAACAAGAAGGTGACGTAGGTTCTCAGTTTGTAAGTGGTGAGTTCAATAATGTTGCACCACAAATTGGTATTGCTTGGCGTCCGATGGATGAGCTTTTAGTAAGAGCTAGCTGGGGTGAGTCATTTAGAGCTCCAAATATGGGCGAGATGTTTTCTAGCCAATCGCTTAGCTTTGAAAAATCATATGATACTCTTTGGTGTGACACACAAGGTAATGCTGGTTCTGATGCAATTTACTGTAACCCAAATGGATCACAACAACATAAAACGTGGTTCGGTGGTAATCCAGATTTAGAGCCAGAAGAAGGTGACTCATTTACAACTGGCTTTGTTTGGAATGTTACTGATAATTTATCTGTCGAGCTTTCATATTACGATATTACTTTAAATAATCGTATTGCAGCAATCAGTGTTGCACGTTTATTAAAAGATGAGCAAGACAATGGCAGCATTCCAGCGATTGTACGTGACCCTAACACAGGTAAAATCGATACTATGTATAGTTTTGATCAAAATATGGCAAGCCTCAAAACTTCAGGCTTTGATTTCAAAACCGCTTATATGTTCGAATCTGATGTTGGTACTTTTGCACTTAAAGGTGAAATGAGCTATGTCAAAGACTATGTTGAAGTAACTGAAGAAGGTGCTGATCCATTTGACTATGCAGGTCTGCAAGATTACCCTGAGCTTCGTGGTAACGCGACACTTGATTGGAAAAATGGAGATCTTGGCGCAGCATGGACAACTTATTACATTGGTGATCAAGAATCGGGTGCAGATGAGTTTGGTAATGCAAGCCTAGCCAATATTCCAAGCTATATTAAACATAATATCCAAGTTTCTTATAGTCATGATTGGAATGGCAAAGTAGTTCTTGGTGTTAATAATGTGTTTGATAAAGAAGCACCTCAGTGGTATGACGGTTTTAGAGGTTATCGTGATGCCTCTACATCATTATATGATGTACTAGGTAGAAGTATATTTTTCAAAATTGAACAAAACTTTTAGATAAATCATTTCTTATAATTAAATGTTAAACGCAAGTTTAATACTTTTAAATAAAGCACTGAGTATTGAAATACTCAGTGCTTTTTATAAATAATGTTTTTATCTTATAGATCCCAGATAAAACTGTGAACTTAATAGAGACTTAACTATTAAAGTATCGCTCTCTCAACTATAGTAATCTGCGACTTACATCCTGTAACTTGCTAAACTTCCTAAACTTCCTATCACTTCAAATTCAATAATTATCTCATGACCTACACTCTAAGACCTTATCAGATCGAGGCGGTTGAACGTACCGTTTTACACTTTAGAAAAACCAATGATCCCGCAGTGATAGTATTACCTACTGGTGCGGGTAAAAGTTTGGTAATTGCTGAGCTTGCGCGTATAGCTAAACAAAAAATATTAGTACTGGCGCATGTAAAAGAGCTGGTAGAGCAAAACTCACAAAAGTATAAAAGCTTTGGGCTTGAGGCGAGTATATTTTCGGCAGGATTAAAAGAAAAATCGTTAAACCATCAGGTTACTTTTGCTAGTGTGCAGTCGCTATCGCGTAATTTAGATCAGCTTAATGAGCATTATTCACTGTTAATAATTGATGAGTGCCATAGAGTTAATGGTGATAAAAAAAGCCAATACGGTAAAGTTATTAATGCCTTGCAAGCGCATAATCCGCAGTTAAAAGTATTAGGGTTAACGGCAACGCCTTATCGGTTAGGTATGGGGTGGATTTATCATCATCACTATCATGGTTTTGTGCGGGGCAATAAAGACAGCCCATTTAAAAGCTGTATTTTTGAATTACCGCTGCGCTATATGATCAAACATAACTATTTAACGCCACCCAATGAAGTGGATGCGGCGATTAGTCATTACGACTTTTCGGCGTTAACCAGTGACGCATTTGGCCGTTATACTAATGAGGATATGAATGCGTTACTAAAAAACAGCGCACGGGCAACGCAAGCCATTTTACAACAAGTAATGCAGTACAGTGAAAGTCGTCAAGGTATTATGATTTTTGCCGCTACGGTTATGCACGCAGAAGAAATTTTAAGCTATTTACCTCATCAGCAAAGCGCCTTAATTACAGGTGACACACCTAATAGCGAACGCGATAAAATAATTAAGCAATTTAAAGCCAAGCAATTAAAATACCTGGTTAATATATCGGTACTCACCACCGGGTTTGATGCACCTCATGTTGATTTTATTGCTATTTTACGCCCTACTGAGTCGGTGAGTTTATACCAGCAAATTGTCGGCAGAGGGCTTAGATTAGCCGAGTCAAAAACAGATTGTTTGGTGATCGATTATGCCGGAAATGGTTTTGATTTGTTTCACCCTGAGGTCGGCGATAAAAAAGGCGATAGCGATAACGAGCCGGTACAAGTGCTTTGTCCTGGCTGTGGCTTTGCTAATATTTATTGGGGTAAAACTGACTCTACAGGAAAGGTTATTGAACACTTTGGTAGGCGCTGTAAGGGCTTGCTAGAAGATGATGAAGGTAATAAAGAGCAGTGCGATTATCGTTTTCGCTTTAAAGAGTGTGATGAATGTGGTGCGCAAAACGATATAGCCGCACGTAAATGCCATGATTGCGGTGCGGTGATGGCCGACCCTGATGATAAATTACGCAATGCTTTAAACTTAAAAGATGCACTCGTACTTCGCTGTAGTGGTTTAAGTGTAACGCAGCTTAAAAATGAGATGATTAAAGTAACGTATTTTGACGAAGACGGTGCAAGTTGCGACGAAGTTTACGATATTGCAAATAAAGGGGCGGCGTATATTTTTAATCGGCAATTTGGTAAGCGGGTAGGCCAAGGTCAAGCACCCGTAAAATTTAAAACAGCAGAGCAGGTAATTAACGCACAGTTAGATTTAATTGCGCCCGACTTTGTAATTGCGCGTAAAAGTAAAAAATATGGTTGGAAGGTAGCAGATAAGCTATTTGATTATAAAGGCAGTTTTAGAAAAGCTAATCAGTTAAACCCTTAGGTTTAACTGATTTATAATTTAGTATGGCAATGCAGGTTAAGCTTCTTCTGCGTCCATTAATCCCCAACCATCGCCGTAACCGTTAAAGTTATTAGCTATGCTTTCAATGTATTGCTCAGCTTGGCCTAATAGAGTGTGCTCAGGAACCATTTGTACTTGAGTAATTACTTCCCATACGCCAGTGTCTTGGCATTTTTCGAGTTCAGCATGCTGTACTAATGTATCGGCTACTACTTCTTTGGCAAACTTTTCTGCATCGCTTTGTTGCTCAAATAAAATATAAAAATCGACTTGGTGCATTTTACTTAAATCAATACCAGCGGCGGCTATTTCAGCTAAAAGTTGGCCATTTTCGTCATCAGGAAATTGCATTAAAAAACTCATTAAAATTATTGTGTACTTGTTAGGGCTATTGTAACCAAAATAAACGCTTAAAGCGTACTAATTTTAATATTATAGATTGCATATTATGTCACTGGGTAGCTATTAAGTTAATGTAAGGCTCATTACGGCTATGATATTATAGAGTTGATGCATCGTTATATTTTAAGAATTAAAGGTAAGGATATTTACTTGTTTAATCAGTTTTTGCGTTACATGTTTATTTTTTGCATTCTTCTGAGTGCTCAGTCTGTTGCCTCTGAAAATGTAATAGAAGATTATGAGATTAAAGGGATAAATGACGATTTAGAAAAAAATGTTGCGCTTTATTTAAAACAACTTATAGGTGAAAAGCCGACCTTGACCCTGCGCCGCTATGCAAAAAAACAAGTCGAGAATAGTATTAAAGCATTAGGGTATTACAGCCCTAAAGTAGAGGTTAACTTTGATAAAGATGAGCGTGATTTGGTGGTTAGAGTTGAGCGAGGGCCAGCTACTCGCATCGCTGCAATAAATATTAGTGTAAAGGGGGCTGGCAAGCAGGACTCCGCTTTATTGGCAGTAATTAATAATATTACCCTAAAGCAGGGAGATATTTTAAACCACGGACATTATGACAGCGCGCATAAAAAAATAGAATCAATGCTGTTAGAGCTAGGTTATTTTGACGCTAAATGGCCTGCGCGTAAACTAGAAGTATCTTTGGGGAAACATAGCGCAGAAGTTACTTTTATTATTGAAACTGGGGTGCGTTATCAGTTTGGCGATATTGTAATTGCTAGCGATACACCTGCTGAAAAGTATATTCGTTCTTTAGCGCCTTTTGCCAAAGGGCAGCCTTATAAATCGACCCACATAGCCGATTATAATCTTGATTTATCAAGCACTCCTTATTTTACTAGTGTACGAGTATATGCAGATATAACCGAACGTAAAAATAACCAAGTACCTATAAAAGTAGATGTATTACATAAACCTGCAAATAGCTATGAAGTGGGTGGTGGCTTTAGTACCGACTTAGGCCCCAAAGTGCGCTTTAAATGGAGTAAACCATGGATAACGCAAGATGGCCATTACCTAGAAAGTAACTTAAATGTGTCTGAGCGACAACAAGATATTTCAATGGCTTATACAATCCCAGAGGATGATCCTAATGACGATTTATGGCGTTTTTCGGTTGGTTATAAACTTGAGGATGAATTAGCTAATAATATTTATAGTGAAATACTTACCGGGCAAGTACAACGCCAATGGTTAACTGATAATAACTGGGTGCGTACCGCTTTTATACGCCGCGACCATGAAACATATAGAATAGGTGACGACGAAGAAGAAAGCAGTGAAATGTTAATGCCGGGTATTAGTTATGCACGTAAAAAATCAAAAGGGGGAACAACCCCTTATTGGGGCGAACAGTGGTTAATATCTGCAGAGTTTGGCGTAGAAGATGTACTCTCTAGTACTAATTTGATCCGCGTGCAGTTACAAAACGCTTGGCTGAGAACTTATTTAGACCGCCATTTAGTGTTTTTAAAAGCGAACCTAGGTGCCATGTTGGTCGATAATATAGCTAATGTGCCGTATTCACTGCGCTTTTTTGCTGGTGGCGATCAAAGTGTGCGTGGTTTTGCGTATCAATCAATTTCACCCGAAAACGATGAAGGGCAGCTAATAGGGGGTAAGTACTTAGTCTCTGGTACTGCAGAATACAACTATCAGTTTGCGCAAAATTGGCGGGTTGCTTTATTTGTAGATGGAGGTACTGCAACCAATGATTTTTCGGATAGATTTGAAGTAGGTGCTGGTTTTGGTTTTCGTTATTTAACACCTGTAGGTCCGGTTAGAATTGACCACGCTTGGGGACTTACCAAAGAAAGTAAAAGCACCCGTTTGAGTATTACTATAGGGCCTGAAATTTAATGACTGTATTTAAAAAAATAACTGCAAGTATCAGTGCTGTTTTAGTCATACTGCTAATAACCGTATTTTGTATATTATTTACTGCACCCGGTAATCAATTTATTGCTTATAGTGCAAACAAGTTGGTTGATGGTTTAAATATTGACATTAAAAACGGTCGGTTTTTATATAACGATGTATTTAATGTTAGGTATAACAATAACGGGGTAGATTTTAATGCCCAGCAACTAAAGCTTAATTTATTTTGGTGGCAGTGCGACGGTATTTGCATTGATAATTTAAGTGCTAATACAATGGCCTTAACTTTGGAGCAATCAACTGAAGCAGTTGCAGAAGAGCCATCTGAGCCACTAACTAAAATTACCTTACCTTTTAATATCGCTGTTAAAAATATAGCTGTAAAAGTATTTACTTTAGAACACCCAAGCGCCAACGTGCGTGTTGATAACTTTAAGTTATCGGCAAAAGCGATGGGATCAGAGCTTGTAGTAAAAAGCTTAAACATACCTAAAATACTGGTTACGCTAAAAGAGCAAGCCCAATCCCAGCAATCACAAACAGCATCAACGGCAATTACGAAGCTTCCTGCACTGCCTAATATCGAATTTACTTCACCACTGGA
Organism: Pseudoalteromonas sp. 19-MNA-CIBAN-0066; assembly: GCF_040308705.1. Lineage (NCBI taxonomy): Bacteria > Pseudomonadati > Pseudomonadota > Gammaproteobacteria > Alteromonadales > Pseudoalteromonadaceae > Pseudoalteromonas > Pseudoalteromonas sp. 19-MNA-CIBAN-0066. The sequence goes on along the minus strand of NZ_JBEONZ010000009.1, from coordinate 18,829 downwards.
TATAACCATTGAGCAGTTTGATATTGATAAAGTGGCTATACAGCAGGGCGAACAAGACTATGAGATAGAAAATATAGCACTGCAAATGACTGTAGAAGATGCCAAAATAAATTTATATTCTTTAGCGGCTCGTTATCAGCAGTGGCAATTAAATACACAACTTAACACAGAGCTTGCAGGTAATATGCCGCTAAAAGGTCATATTGTATTAAAAAGCCCGCTACACCAAGCTGACTTATCACTCAGTGGCGACTTGGCAAATTTAAATGTTGATTTAGAAACCACAGGGCAATTTCCGCTTAGTTTAAATGCCAATGCTAATTTAAAGCAAACAAACTACCCATTTACAGTTAAAAGCAAAATAAACCAGTGGCTGATCGACGCACAAAGCGAGCAGTTAACGCTACGTAAGGTTAACTTAAGTGCGCAGGGCAACGCAGATGACTATCAACTTAGTTTAACTGCAACGAGCCAGTTAGGCGCGTACCCGGCCGTTGATTTAAACACACAATTAACGGGCACGCTTACCCATGCACAGCTTTCTACATTGTCGGTTAAGGCCAACGACAGCACTGCAGAAATAAATGCCAATGTTAACTGGCAACAAGGTATACAAGCAGATTTTGCAGGGACACTATCGCATTTAAAAGCGCAATACTTAACAGATGCAGTAACGAGTGATATTTCTGGGCAGTTTAAAGGCTCATTTAATGCACAAACAGATACATGGCAACTGAAAATGAATAATACCAAACTCACCGGCACACTTAACGACGTGCCATTAGAGTTTGCCGCAAACTTTAGGCTAGATAATGCATTAAAAGCTAATATTGATAGTTTTTATTTAAGCAGTGGTAAAAATAAATTAGAACTCAATGGCCAAATAGATAGCAAATGGTTAGTAGATGGCAATATAACACTACAAAGTGATGAGCAGGCTAATATGCCATTTATTGCAGATGGTAAGGCTAATATAGCCCTTAGAGGTCAAAGGTTAACACCGTCGGTTGACTTAGCATTAATGCTGGAACGTTTTATTTTTGATGAAATAAATATAAGTAAGTTATCTGTTAAAGCTGATCTTGATACAGCGGCCGATTGGCAAACTAATATTGCAATAGATGTTGGTTCGGCTTTAGTTGCTGAGCAACAAATTAACAGTGTAAAAATAGATGCAACAGGGGATAAAAAAGATCATCAACTTACCGCATCTGTTGATGCGCAACAAGGTGCAGTTGAGTTTGAAGTTAATGGTCAACTTACCAATGCGATTTGGCAAGGTGCATTGAGCAATGTGCAGTTAAGCGATAAAAAGCTAAGCTTTAACAACAGTAAAAAAATTACACTTAACGTAAACACCCAAACAGGCGATTTTGATGTAAGTAAGCACTGCTGGCAATCTGCACAAAGTGAGTTGTGTATCGACACTTTGTCGCAAAATAAACAGTTAGGTCAATTCAATGCTAAATTAAACAACTTAGCACTTGAGGAACTAAAGCATTTACTACCAGATAATGTTGGTGCAGAAGGCGCTTTAACAGGGGAATTTGTTGCAAACTGGCAAGCGAGTGCGCTGAAAACATTACGCGCTTCTTTAAATTCAAATAACTTAATAGCCAAATACAATTCCGAAGAAGATAACTTTCGTTTACCAATAGAAACGCTTAGTGTGAATGCATTTACTGATTCTCAAACAGGTAAATTAACAGCTAACTTAAACTCTAGCGTGTTAGGTGAAATTACCACCCAAATTAATGTAGATGACATACAAAACACGCAAGCGTTAAGCGGTAATGTAAACATAGATAAAATATTATTTTCTAACTTGCAGCCATTTTTAGACACTATTGAGCAGCTCAAAGGCAATATTAGCGGTAAAATTGCATTAGCAGGTACATTAAAAGAGCCACTCCTTGAAGGTGAAGTAAGTATTGATGATATTAATTTACAAGGTGAGCAACTACCAATAGCACTTGAAAAATCGAATGTGAGTATTTTATTTAACAAAGCGACAGCAACAATTAAAGGCCTTTTAACAGATCCCCAAGGCGGGAATATTAAATTAAATGGCGACATAGATTGGCAAGGTGAACAACCAGCCGTTAACGTTGCAATAGTAGGTGAGCAATTTTATGTACGTGCTCAGCAAGGAGTCGTTTTTAAAGTATCTCCAGATTTAAAAATTGGTTTGGCTAACAACGCAATAAACCTTGTGGGTGAAGTAATTGTCCCTTATGGGCGAATTGAAATAGAAGAGTTGCCAGAGGGCGCTGTGCAAGTTAGCGATGACGAAATAATCGTTGATCAAAAAACCAAAGCGACTAAAAAAGTGCCATTTGATTACGATATAGATTTAAAACTGATTGTAAAAAATGACGTGAAAATTGAATCATTCGGTCTAGAATCTAAAGTAGAAGGCGACTTGGCGATTAAAATGAGCCAAGGAACTCCTATTATTGCCACAGGCGAGCTTAAGTTAGTAAACGGTACATACTTAGCATTTGGCCAAGATTTGTTAATTCGTACCGGCCAGGTTGGCTTTAGTGGCTCAATAGAGCAGCCTTACTTAAATATTAAAGCCATTCGTAATCCCGAAAACACCGCCAATGGTGTTATTGCTGGGGTAACGCTTACAGGTAATGTAGAGCAACCCAGGCTAAAAGTGTTTTCGGAGCCAGCGATGGATCAGGCACAAGCTTTGGCCTATTTACTCAATGGCCAACCACTAGGCGAGGGCGATAGCTCCACCGATGCTATGCTCACTCAGTTGTTACTTTCGCAGGGGGTTAGCCGCAGTGAAGGGCTGGTTTCTAAAGTGGGTGAAACGTTTGGTTTGTCGGATGTTAGCCTTACCTCTAAAGGCAGTGGTGAGCAAACAAAAGTAGAAATATCAGGCTATGTGGCACCGAGCTTACAAGTAAAATACAGTGTTGGTATTTTTGACTCCCTTAGTGAAGTGGCAATACGTTATCAGCTGCTTTCGCAGTTTTATATCGAAATAACTAGTGGGCTATATCAAAACGTAGATATACTTTATAAGTTTGATTGGGACTAATAACTACAGGTTAAAGCAGATGTTAGCAAGTAATAACCAAGCTTAAGGATAAGACCCTAATGTAAAACTATAATAATAAGGCGCTAATTGATGAAAAAGTACCTGTTAACAGTGGCCGCTGCGATGTTATTAAACGGCTGTGCTGGACAATATAAACAAAGCATTACCACGCAACAAGGTGAGCCTAAAATAAAGCACACTGCCAGTGACGTTATTACTAAAGCCGCCGAGGACGAGTGGCGAGTGGTTAACTCGCAAAATATTTTAAAAATAACCTTACCCACAGGCGCCACTTATATTGAGCTTAATCCGCAGCTTGCTCCACAGCATGTAAAAAACATTAAAAAACTTGCGCGAGAAGGCTTTTATCAAGGAACAAGTGTTTATCGCTTTGTTGAGGGATTTGTAGCTCAAGGTGGTGCTAGCAGTGCTAAAAAGATTATTAAGACTGCAAATAAATCACTTTTGGCCGAGTTTTATTTAACCACTAAACAGCCGCTGGCAATTACAGCCCTTGAAGGTGATGGTTATGCACCTATAACTGGTTTTTTAAATGGTTTTGCGGTTGCTCAAAACGCACTACAAACCCAAACTTGGCAAGTGCATTGCAGCGGCATATTTGCAATGGCGCGAGATAACGATATAAATAGTGCAAGCACCGAATTTTTTATCACTATAGGGCAAGCGCCACGTTATTTAGATAAAAACACCACTGTATTTGGACGCGTACTTGAGGGTATAGAGCATGTTAACCGCTTAGAGCGTACCGCTCGCAATGATAAAGAATTTAACCCAATAACAGATATTCAAGTACTTGAAGACATTAATAACAGCGATAAAAGTGTTTTTAAAGTGATGAAAACAAACTCACAGGCATTTAAAAACCTAATTGCGGCAAGAAAAAATCGCTCTGAGCCTTGGTTTGTACATACAGCTAATTATATAGACGTGTGCGCTGTGGCTATTCCCACCAAACGTAGTGAATAAAAAAGGAGCCTAGGCTCCTTTTTTATTACAATAAACGCTTATTGGCGGTTAATTTTAACTGCAAATGGCGTGTCGTTATTATGAGTTGAGCGATACGGATTTATATCAAGGCCACCACGGCGCGTATAGCGAGCATAAACTTCAAGATTTTTAATGCTGAGCTGAGTGCTTAAATCGCTATAAATACGCTCCACGCATTGTTCATGAAACTCATTATGGGTTCTAAACGAAATTAAGTAGCGCAGTAACGACTCTCTACATATTTGCTCACCTGTATAACGAATAATTACACTTGCCCAATCGGGTTGTGAGGTAATTAAGCAGTTAGACTTAAGTAAGTGGCTATGCAGGGTTTCGGTTACCGTTTTATTGCTTTGCGATTTTAGAGAATGAGCGTCAATATCGTAGTTATCAATTTCGATATCTAAATCATCAATACACTCACCAGGTAATGGGGTGTAAGGAAGGCAGTTATACTCATCTGCATTGTATAAAGTTACCTGTACTAAGCTGTTAACCACTGCGGTTAGATCTTTAACTAAATGCTGTTTCACTTCATCACGGCTGTTAAATCGAGTTTGGTTAAAGCTATTTAAATACAGTTTAAACGATTTAGATTCAACAAGATGAGTGCTTTGGCAGGCAAAAGTAAATACAGCGATAGCGACTTGCGGCTTGCCTTTGGCGTTTAACCACGACAGCTCGTAACCAGTCCAAATGTCTTGGCCTTTGAATGGTAAAGCGGCTTCGTCAATATTTAAAGCATCTCTATTTAGCTTGCGTGCAATTGGAAAAAGTAAGCTTGGAGTATATTGATCTATATATTCAGTTGATTGGCCTAACACACTGCCTTTAAGGTCGGGAGAATTGCTGTAATCTGTCATGTTTGCCCTTAAATAGTTACAATAGCGGCATTATATCTAATTTAAATGAGTTTCATAGTATGTCTGTTGTATTGCAGTTAACCCAGCTACACCAAAGGTTTAATGACAAAACCTTAAAAAACACGCAAAAACATCCACTTATGGTGCACGATGAACAATGGCCAAGCCCATGTGAAATAGGTAATGTTGATCAACAAGGTAATATTCAGTGGCAAGCTGTGCTGCAGCAACCTGCAGGCTCGCTTAATGATTTAGCTAAGGCATTGGATGTTACATTTCCAAGTGGCTTAAATGCGCTTTATGGGCATATGTATGGTGGCAATATTCAAGCCAGTATTGATGGTCACCAAGTTGAATTGTTACAGGCATGGAATAGCGATGACTTTGATTTATTGCAACAAAATATAACTGGCCACGTTTTAATGAAGCGTAAACTTAAACAACCTGAAACAGTATTTATAGGGTTAACAGCACAAGATGATTTGTTAGTAAGCGTGTTATTGCACAGCGGTGAAGTGTGCTTAGAGTACGTAGGCAAAAAAACGCATCATGTGCTTGCTGCCAATATAGAAGAATTTTTGCAAGCGCTTGAGGTTTAATTAAAACAGGCGTTAATTACCTTAAAGCGATTTAGTATAAAGTATTAGCTCGGAATTAATTTTAATATCGAGCTAATACATTAATAATATCTTTAACTTATTGAAAGTCCCACGATATGTTAGACACTAAGGCACAGGGCTCACACCTAAAATCAAATAATCCAAACCAGGATTCAGGTAACCTCCAATCGCCATTACAGCTTGGGCATTTACGCTCTAGTTCAGAAGTTTTATCGGTGCCACCTACGCGGTATATATAGTAATACACAGGTTTTTTAGTTAAAAAGCTAATTCGTTTAGTAATGTCTTTACCGCGGCGGAATAAGTCGCTTTTAATACTCGAAATTTCTTCAAGAGCAGGAAACTCACAGCGTGTTGCGCCATTAATTTGAATTTGATCGCAGGCTTGCCAGTCTTCCTGCCATTTAATTAAGGTTTTATAATCACCATTAGCAATTGCTGGGATCCGAAATAGCGGTACCGGTAAAAAGTCGTCACCACAATAAAGTGGGCTACAAGTATGCACATAAGTGGTGTATAAAATATAGCTAGAAGGCTCGGCGCAGCAATCAGACCCATTAGAATGAATATCTTGACCAATAATTTTTACTTTTGGCGCAAGTAAACCAGCGCTGTGCAATTGCTCAATGCTGTGTTTTACAAATGGACTATTGTTAAGCGGGTGCATGGCATCTTCGTTTGGGCACATAACACGGGTAATAAAGTAACCATCCTTTAAAACAGTAGGAAATTCTTCGCCCATTATTTGGCCATTAAAACGTAGCGCATTAACCAAGCGATTAATAGCTTGTTCGGCTTTCTCTAAAGTGGTGTCTTGGTAGCAATCAAAGGTTAAATCAACAACGAACATTTATAGTCTCGAATTATTATTTTTCTAGCAGGGTAAGTAACCGGTCGAGCTTTTCTTCAATTCTGTCTAGCTGCGAAGTTTTAGAATCGCTACTACTCGGTTGTACTTGGCTTTTCATTAAGTTATAAATTGAATCTGGATTGTTTTTATACTGACTCACCGCCGCAATAATAACAGGCATAGGCACAGGCTTAATTAAACGACTTTTAGTAAGCGCGACAGTAGGTACTTTGCCTTCATCAAGAAGGACTTTAATTGCATCAAATACAGCAGCATTCATTAGGTTTATAACTCTTTAGTATAAATAGGTACGCAGCATGAAGCTGCTGCGTGGAGGCTATAGTAACAATAAATAGGGAGGGGCACATTAAATGTCCCAAATTAAATCAATTACCTTAAAATTAATTGCCTTGGCGAAGGCGTACATCAAGCTCATCAATAACTTCACTCCAATCACTGTCCTCTGCGAGTGATTCAGCTAAAAAATGCTGTTGAGATTCATCCCAAAAAGGTGCATCTTGTATTAACGTTGTATCTTCAATCGCATGGGAAGCAATAAAAGCATCAATCTGAGCTTCAGAACTAGGTAAGCCAAGTTGTGCAAACAGTGTATTTATATCGTGCTTTGTTGTATCCATGTTGTGCTCCTAGCGTGTCAAAATAAGATTATAAATAAACTATAGCCTAAGCCAGCTAAACTCACGCTGAATTTACCATTAATAACTTTACAGCTATAGTTTAGAAAGTAAGTAAATAAAGCGCTTATTTAGAGAACAAATATAAATTTATTATGTGTGTAAGTTGTAGCTATGAGTAAACCCAATCGCATTAAGTTAGTGATTATAGCGCCAAGCTAATGGTTTAATCATAAGGCGAAAATAATGATGTGTTGTTCTAATACAAAAAAGGAATAATAATGACTGTGACCACCCAAGCCGATACATTTAGCGTACAGTATTTAGCCGCAGAAGATATAAGTATTGCCGCGAGTTTAATTTATCAGGCGTACCACGACGATCCTATTTTACAAACTATGCTCAATTACGAGCAAGAGAGTAAATCGGCCTACGAAAAAAAACTTCGGTCATTAATTCGCGAAGAGCTAAGCAGCTTTTGGCAAGAAAAGCAGCCGCTTATTGGTTTATATCGTAACGATAAGCTCAAAGCCGTTGCCTGCGTGTTCGAATCAAACAGCCAATTACAGGCGCAGCGTTATTGGCATTGGCGCTTAAAGCTAATGTTAAGTGCTGGTTACTTACAAACCAATCAACTAATAGATAAAGAGCAAACAATTAGAGATGCACTAGAGCAGCAGGGCAACTACTATTTTTTAGCTTTTATTGCGGTCGATCCGCATTTTCATGGCCAAGGGTTTGGGCGTTATTTATTAAGAGGCCTAAATGACCTAATTCAATCTAATGCTGAGTCTACAGGTATGGCGGTGTTTGTAACGCGCAAAGAGCATACTCAATTTTTTAAAACCGAAGGGTTTGAAAGCTTTAAGCAGCTTACTTTTAATAAGATTGCGGGCGAATTGTTATTTAAGTCAAAAAACTAAATTTAATTTAGGTTATAAGGTAGCCTGCATTGGTGGTTTACATCCCAAAACGGACATATGACCGTGAGATATATCTCACATCACTGTGCGAGTTGTCAGTTTAAATTGCATTGAAATAGTTATTCCTTACCTATTTGATTGATATGTAAGGTTATTTTTATAGTTTGTGTTTTTTAATATAAATGCCATTTAATAATTAACAGCTAGGTACTATATCTACTAGCCATTTGCTTTAAACTTTACTTTGTCAAGACGACACAGCTCAATGATTGAGTGATTGCCAAGGATACGGAAGTAGGCAACATAGCAGACGCTAGCAAGAAGCAAAACGGACAAGTTAACACGGATGCAAGGATGAGTAGGAAAGTGCATGATGCGCTTAAGTGGCAGGAGCTACTAAGGGATAATCAAGGATGGCGCTACAGGAAGTAGCCGGAGCGTTAGTTTACGCAGGACAGCCAAGGTGGCAAGAGGATATTGCAGGATGCAATGTGAGGGTGAACAAGGTTGTTTGCTCGTTCAGAGGATGATAATACGGATTACACAGGTAAAGGATACCTAACAGGATGTTTGTCAATTGGGGCGTAACTTTAGTTACGCCTTAGTTTTTTGTGTTTTACTTATTTTTAAATTAAACCTTACCCTAAATTAAACTTTTAGCGCAGTATAAAGGTTATATTTTATGCGGTGGAATAACCACACTTTTTAAATACTCATTTTCCATGATCAGTATTCCCTGATAGGCATTTTCGCCATCACTTGAAAACTCAAAAATAAATTCGCTTTTCACTCCAGGTTTACCACTTTTTAAAAAGCCAAAGCGGCGTTTACTACAGGCAACGCTCATTAATTGCACCTGCAGTTGTTCGCTTTGGCGTTTAGCATGAACGTTCGCCGCCTCGGCTACTTTTCGGTTTAGCCAAAATAAGTAAATTACACTACCAATCAGTATGAACGTCCATAAACTTGCCATTTAAGAGAATAACCTTCCAATTGCACGCGCGAGGGTTTCGCTACGATTTTCTTTACGTAATAAGCCTAATAAATGCGGGCGAATAGTGGGTATTGCAACTAAATCAGCAAAAATACTCACAAATAGTTCAGTAATTTGTTGATGATGCGCACAGTTATCCATAAACACATGTAAGCGCTCAGGGTCTTCTAGTTGTTTAAAGCAACGCCCAGCAATAGTGAGCAGTACATCAGCATCTTGATTAACAGATGAAGTTAATACGCTATCTACTAATTGAGCGGTTAAGCCTTGCGCTTGCGCTTTAGAAAGCGAGCGTAGCGCTACTGTAACAGCAAACGGGTCGTTATTTTTTATAGCTGCTTGGCCGTACTCTACTAGTAACTGGCTAAATGAGGGCGGTATTTCTACATGCTCAAGCATGGCGCTAAGGGGCTGTAATACCTCAGCGGGCAAATGAGGCCAGGCTTTTTGTATATCAACTAAGTTAGTCTCATTATTTAAGCGCAGTGCAAAATCGGCAATGCCTTGTAGTGCCACACTTTGCCAATTTTCAAAACCCAGCTTGCCACTAAAGTACAACTGCGTATGCTCGTAATACTGTGATGCAGGTTGCTTTAATAATACTTTAAGTTGCGCATTAAAGGCTGCTAATTTATTGGCATTTGGTGTAAAAACATAAGGGTTGTTATCAAGTTTACCGTCGGCTTGCTCACCGGTAAGCTGTGTGCCGAGTGCTTCAATTACCATGTCGGCAAAGTGATCGCGACTCGCACTCACCAATTTGCTTTGCTCATCAACTGGAAATTTTAAAAACCATACATAAGGTTCTTTACTCGCTTTACTATCCCAAAACTGAATAGCTAACCATGCATGACCAGTAAGCGGATATGGGTAAGGGACTTGTGCTTGCTCTATATCTAAAAATTGCTTTTTATCAAGCTTAGTTATGTGCCTACCAATATCAAACGCGCGCCACTGAGTACCTGCATTATCTAAAAGCTGCCCTAATGTCGCTATTTGCTTACTCATCGTTTTCTCAATTGTTTTTACTACAAAATTGCGTCAATTATACGCCATAGCAAAGATTGAGGGAACCGCGCTTATAGAGTTTGAGTTTTGATTTTGCTAAATAACCAAGCAAGCGGGGGTAATATTAAGCGTGTACTTTCAGTTACTATAATTTCCCTCTTAATAAATACAAATGGTATTATTACTTCATCTAGTTTTAAGAGGGCGGTTATGTACCAGCAAACCCAAGCTTATTTAGTGCAGTTAAGGGCACTTTTAAAAAAGCATCAGCTTTGGCAAAATGAGCCAATAGCAGCAGAAGCATTACAGTCAAACGTGCCTTTTTGCCACGACACCATGGCGTTTGAGCAGTGGTTACAGTTTGTATTTATTAAAAAATTTGAGCAACTAATTATTGACGAGCAGCCATTGCCGCGCAACTTTGCAATTGCTCCTATGGCACAAATGACGCTTACGAGTAAAAAAGGCAGCGGTGAAATTATTACTCTATTAACAGCCCTTGATGCTTTTTTAGGAGAGCCAAATGAGTGAGCGCCCAGCACCAATTGAGTATGGCGAACTGACTATTTTGTATCAGGATGAAAACTACGTAGCCATAGATAAACCTTCAGGCTTATTAGTGCATCGCTCGTTTTTAGATAAGCACGAAACCCAGTTTGCTATGCAAATGCTGCGCGATCAACTTGGGCAGCATGTTTTTCCGGTACATAGGCTCGATAGACCCACATCGGGGGTGTTACTGTTTGCGTTAAGTTCAGAAGCTGCCCGCGATATGAATCAGTTATTTATTGAAGGCACTATGAGTAAACGCTATTTAGCCTTAGTACGTGGTTTTGCACCTGAGTCGGTATTTTTAGATAAACCACTAAAAGAAGAGCTGGACAAAATAGCAGATAAGTTTGCCGATCAAGACAAAGCACCACAAGAAGCGCAAACTCAGTTTAATTGCTTACACCAAGCAGCCTTGCCTATTCCCATTGGCAAGTACCCTACAGTGCGCTACTCCCTCGTAGAGTGTTTTCCTAAAACGGGGCGTAAACATCAAATTCGTCGGCATTTAAAGCATTTATCACTGCCTATCATTGGCGATGTAAACCATGGTGATAATCAGCATAATCAATTTTTTAGGGAGCATTTTGAGCTGCGCAGATTAATGTTATTTGCAACTGAGCTTAGCTTTGTGCACCCTTATAGTAATGAATCAATAACAATTAAAGCGCCACTAGGTGATGCAATGCTCAGCATTTGCAAACAACTAGGTTGGCCAGATGAAGAAAAGGATTATTAATTAATGGCACATATTAGTATTTTTGTAGGCAGCGTATATGGCGGTGCAGAGCGTTTAAGTGACGAAGTAGCCACAACAATAGAGCAAGCTGGGCATGGCGTTACGGTATTTAATGAGCCAGTGTTGAGCGACATTCAAAGTGCATCACATATTTTAATTATCACCTCAACAACCGGCCAAGGCGATGTGCCTGATAACTTGGCTGATTTTTATAATCAGTTAAATAGTACTTTTCCTATGTTAACCGACAAGCCATTTGGAATTATTGCCATGGGCGACAGAAGCTACGGCGACACCTTTTGTGGTGCAGGGCGCAGCTTTGATGAATTATTACGTGACTTACAAGCTAAGCCTGTTGGTAACCGCTTAGAGGTTGATGCCTGCGAAGACTTTGAACCTTGGCCGGTTACCGAGCCGTGGTTAAAAAATTGGCTTAGTAAGCTTTAATTATTAATAAAGGTGAGTGTTACCCTAAGCTCACCTTTATTATCTGAGTTATTTTATTTTTAGGTAGCAAAATAGCTATGCAGCTAAATCCCATCGCGGTTCATTTGTCTGAAAGTTTTGGCGTAGGCAATCAGCATATCAGTATCAAACCAATCGGTAGTGGGCTGATCAATAGTACATGGTTACTTAGCACTGCTAAAAAGTCGCTAGTAGTACAAAAGCTCAATGTTGATGTGTTTCCTGAGCCCGGTTTACTCGTAAAAAATGCCCGTTTAATAGAGCAACACCTAACTAGCAAGCAGCAATTGGGTGAGTACAACTTAGATATTATTCGCCACGTAGCGACTATTAATAATGACTATTTAGTTAACTGTGATCAGGGGGTATGGCGAGCACTAGAGTTTATTGGTGGCAGTTACAGCGACGATGTAGTCACTAATGCTACCCAAGCGCAAACTGCGGCGAATGCCTTTGGTCAATTTGCTGTGGCGCTAGAGGATTTTGATGCAGAACAATTGCACCATGTGATCCCTGACTTTCATAACTTAGCCATGCGTGCACAGACGTTTAAAACTGCAGTTAGTCTTGACCCAGAGCAGCGCTTAGCTAGTTGCCAAGCTGAGGTTGATTTTTGTTTATCGCAATTTACACTCATTGATGAACTCCAAGCATTAGCAGGATCTATACCGGTAAGGCCTTGTCATAACGATACAAAAATAAATAACATGCTGTTTTGTGAGCAATCACATAATGCTAAAGCGGTAATCGATTTAGACACTTGTATGCCAGGGTATTGGCTTTACGACTTTGGTGATATGGTACGCACCTTTTGCTCACCAGAGCAAGAAGACTCCACCGATTTAAGTAATGTAGGTGTGCGCGAAGAAATATTTGCAGCCATAGTTAAAGGTTACGTAGAGCCATTAAAAGGCCTGATCACCGAGCAAGAAAAACAAAGCTTTTGGCTAGGTGCTAAAGTGATGACCTTTATGATAGGCCTGCGATTTTTAACAGATTATATTGATGGCGATAATTATTTTTCAATCAAACATGCCAATCATAATTTAGAGCGGGCGCAAAATCAGTTTGCGCTTTATAAAGATATTATTGCAAAACAAAGCACCCTTAAAGCAATATTAGCACAAGCCTAAAATAACTAAGGCGCTATAAGCGCCTTAGTTTTACCTGTTGCAGTTTAACTGCTTCTAACATCTACTTTTAATTTAAGCTTTTGCCCCGGCTGTAAATACTTTTGTCCGGCTAAACTATTCCACTTTATAATGTCGTTTACAGTTAAGTTAAACTTAGACGCAATACGCGCTAACGAATCACCACGGCGCACTTTATACGTAATTGTACGATGCGTAGTGTTTGCTGCTGTCTTTGCTTTATTAGCAGATTTATATACCGTTAGCTTTTGATTTAAACGCAATGTGGCGCTTTTCTTCAGCTTATTCCACTTTGCAAGCTCATCCATAGTGACATCGTATTCACGACTAATATCCCACAGCGTATCACCACTTTTAACCGTATGCGAAAGCTTAGTACGGCTGGTATTATTAGCCGCAGAGCGCATTTGCTCTGGTAAATGTTCGCTATTAATTGCGCCATCAGTTAGTGGCACTAATAGTTGCTGACCGACTCTAATTGTATTTGAGCTTAACTTATTTAATGATCGGATTGCACTGGTGCTGGTGGTAAACTTTTTGGCAATAACCGATAAACTGTCGCCACGCTCAACCGTATATTGCTGCCAGCGTAAGCGGTTTTTAATATCAGTATTAGCTAATTTTTGACTAAACTGCTCAGCTTTATCAACCGGTAATAGTAAAGAATGCGGGCCATTAGGATCGGTTGCCCAACGATTAAAACCAGGGTTTAACCTATACAACTCAGTGAGTGTTATATCGGCCATTTCTGCAGCGAGTGCTAAGTCAATTTGCGAACCAATTTCAACTACTTCAACAACTTGTGCATTTATAATAGGATTCCACGTCACGTTAAAGTCATCTGAGCGCTTTAACAAGTCGGCCAGTGCTAATAATTTTGGTACATAGGCGGTGGTTTCGCTAGGTAAATCAAGTGACCAAAAATCGGTCGGCAAGTGTTTTTTGCGATTCTTTTTAATCGCGCGCAACAAGCGACCTTCACCCGAGTTATAAGCTGCAATGGCATTGAGCCAATCGCCCTCAAGGGTTTTGTGTAAATACGACAAGTAATCAAGCGCAGCGCGAGTTGATTGTACTATGTCGCGACGCCCGTCATACCACCAGTTTTGCTTTAAATCGAAACGCTCACCGGTTTGTGGCATAAATTGCCAAATACCCGACGCCGTGCGATGCGAGTAACCAAACGGATCAAAAGCACTCTCTACAATAGGCAGCAGTGCAATTTCGATAGGCATTTCACGTTTTTCTATTTCTTCAACAATAAAATGCAAATAAGGTTCGGCACGCTTCGAAATACGATTTAAATAAGATTGGTGCTTTGCATAATAGTTACGCTCGGTAACTACGGGGCGATTTTGCGGCACCTCTATTGAAAGCTGGTAACGAATACGCTCCCATACATCATCAAAAATAGGTGCTTCAGTGTCAGTATCTTTAACGTGTTGATACTTGGCGCTGCTCATTAATGCATTGCTAATATCGTGTGGACTTGCGCCTCCAAGCTGCTTATTTGCTTGAGTTGCGGCTTGCGAGTCAGTGTTTTCGTTTGTTAACGTTTGACAGCCGCTTAGTGCTAATACTAAAACCAGTAATAGGGGAGATTTATTCATAAATACCAATACATGGGGTAAAAAACTCGGCGAATACTACCCGTTATGAGCTAACATTGCCACTTGTGACCTTTTAAAACACTTAGCAATAATCAAATGCTAATTTTAACTTTTTGATTGCTAAACAAAAAGTACATGTGGCTATTGGTTAGCGGATTAAAAATGGTCTTTGAACTTTCTCAGACCCGCAAAGTTTTCCCAAGGTTCATTGTTTTTTGTAACCGAGCAAAACTCTTTTGGTAATAGTTCAGTAATGTTAGGTAAATCGCTGCGCATAAAGGGGTTTATTTTTAGCTCTTGGCCGATAGTGCTTGGTAAAGTAATTTCATTTTTGCTGCGCAGTTCATCTACTCTTTTACTATAGGCAAGTAGCTCTGGGTTACGCGGTTCAATGGCTGTTGCAAAAGCGAGGTTAGCTTGAGTGTATTCGTGAGTACAGTAAACTTTGCAATCAGCAGGTAATTCGCGCAGTTTATTAAACGAGTGCCACATTTGCGCTGCAGAGCCTTCAAATAAACGCCCACAACCACCACTAAATAAAGTATCACCAGTAAAGGCAAGTTGTTCATTAACATAACAAATATGATCTAGAGTATGCCCGGGTGTCGCTATAATATTAAAAGCAGTATTAAGCACTGTAATACTTTGGCCATCAGTAAGTTGCTGAGTAATCCCCTTAAACGGGCTGTTAGTTGGGCCGTATACAGCAATATTTGGGTTTTCGCTAACCAGCTTTGCTACGCCATCGGTATGGTCGTAATGATGATGGGTAATTAAAATACCCGCCAAGGTTAAATTATGCTGCGCCAAATAATCAAGTACTGGCTCTGCTTGGCCCGGATCGACTACCCAAGCTTGCGTATTATTGCTTGTAGTTAAGCACCAAATATAATTATCTGAAAAGGCTTTAATTGCTTTGACTTGCACCATGTAACGTTGCTCTATAAAGTGACAGTTAACACCTAGTATAACGAGCTCATAAAATGAAACCAGCCCTTAGTTTTCAAGAAGGACCTAAACCGTTGTCATGGCAGCAGTTTCCTCATGGGGATTATTTACGCTGTGAGATTGAACGTAAATTAGCGCCGTGGCTCCCCCGTATGTTTGGCTACCATATGCTTAAGTTAGGTAGTTTGAGTGGCGAGCTAAACACCAGTAAATGTTTAATAAAACACCAAGTGTGCGTAGCGCAAGCGGGCGCTCACACCGGCGTTATTGCCGATATAGACGAATTACCATTTTATGAGCACACTATTGATGCATGTATTTTAAGCCATTGCTTAGAGTATCACTCAGATCCTCACCATATTTTACGCGAAGCACATCGCACTTTAATTCCAGGTGGGTATATTGTGATAACGGGCTTTAATCCGTTTAGTTTATGTGGGCTTGCGCAATTATTACCATTTAGTGGCCAGAAACTGCCATGGGCAGGGCGTTTTTTTACCCCTGCACGGGTTAAAGATTGGCTTAATTTATTGGGATTTGAAATAGTGAGTGATGAGCGCTTTATTTACTCATCACTGGCGCGAGGTAATAGATTGTCGCGTTTTGCGTTTTGGCGTAGCTTTACCAAACAATACTTAAAACCTATGGGCAGTGTTTACATGCTGGTGGCACGTAAACGTGTTGCACCGCTCACACCCATTAAACCTAAGTGGCATGCTCGCCCGCGCTTTACAACAGTAGAAGGGGGCCTTAGACAAACCTCAAAGCAACACTTAAAGCATTGTGAGCAAAATAAAAAGTAATTTGGTATGTGCTAATCAGCTTTAAGGTTGATAACCTACATCATCGAGTAAATCTTTACTGCCAGCGGCATCGCGCGCTAAGTCATCTACAATTTCATTGTATTTATGACCGCTATGCCCTTTAACCCATTTCCAGGTTACGGTGTGTTTAGCGCACGCTAAATCGAGGCGTTTCCATAAGTCGACATTTTTTACTGGTTTTTTAGCTGAGGTTAACCAGCCGCGCTTTTTCCAATTCGTGATCCAAGATTCAATACCTTGTTTCACATATTGGCTATCGGTAGTGATATTAATAACACATGGGCGAGTTAATACTTCCAGAGCCACAATTGCCCCCAGCATTTCCATGCGATTATTAGTTGTTAGTTTATAACCTTGACTCAATTTTTTTTCATGTTCGTTATAAATCATGAATATACCATAACCACCGGGGCCTGGATTACCTAAACACGAACCATCGGTATAAATCTCTACGGTTTTTTCCACTGTTTTACCTTGATATTATGTACAATAAAGTGATTATAGAAAGATACCAGAGTCAGGATTAATTCGATATGGCACGCAGACAAATAGTTTTAGATACAGAAACCACCGGCATCGACCCTAAACAAGGGCATCGTATTATCGAAATAGGGTGTGTTGAATTAGTAAATCGCCGCTTAACCGGCAATAACTTTCATGTGTATATTAACCCGCAGCGCAACAGTGAAGAAGAAGCAATAGATGTTCACGGTATCACTAATGAGTTTTTACGTGATAAACCATTGTTTCATCAAATTGCTCAAGAGTTTTTTGATTATATTAAGGGTGCAGAACTGGTTATTCATAATGCGCCGTTCGATATTGGCCATATGGATAACGAATTTTCTCTGCTTAACCAGGGCTATCCTAAAACGGCCACTTTCTGTCAAGTACTCGACACGCTTAAAATGGCGCGTGACTTGCATCCAGGACAAAAGAACAACCTAGATGCGTTATGCCGTCGTTACGACGTAGATAACGCTAAGCGAACCTTGCACGGCGCATTACTGGATTCTGAAATATTAGCTGACGTTTACCTAGCAATGACTGGCGGACAAGTTAAGCTAAATTTGAATCAAAATAAAAATGACGATACCGATCAGCAAAAAGGCGGAATACGACGCTTAAGCGCCCAAAGAGCACCTCTTGTAGTATTAAGCGCCAGTGAGGCAGAACAAGCTGCACACGAAGCACGATTAGATATTGTTAATAATGAAGGCGGCCACTGTATATGGCGCGCTGATTAAGGCCATATTATGAAAACCTTTTATTTGGTAACCGCATTAGTATCTGCTAGTTTTTTTGCAACCAGCGCATATGGCGTTAAACAAGTTGAAGTACTAAAGCGTGATGGGAGGCAAAATGAAATCCCTTTATTAGATAATCGTTTTCGTATTGATAGTAAAGTAGCTGAAATAACCTTACTTTTTTTTAGAAAACCAGGCTCACCGGCTGTTATTTTAGTAAGGCCCGATGGCAGTAAATATTTTGCTACCGAATCAGTTAAAAACCCTGACTTAAGTTGGCATGACGAGCTTAGTTATGATTTGGTTACCATACGCAACCCCATGGCTGGCCCTTGGCAAGTTATAGGTAATATCTTAACCGACAGCCGCATTGTCGTATTAGGCCAGGTATCACTTGAGGCAGAGCCGTTACCGGAAATGCTGTTTCGAGGCGAGACAATAAAAATCACCGGAAAAATTTTAAATGACGGTGCTCCCATAAATGCCAATCTATTTAGAGATGTCGTTACCTTAAATGTTGATTTTGTAAGTACTAATAGTGCAGAGGCTGCTAATTTTGGAGCCAGTACTCAAGAAGTCGCTGAATTTAAAGATGATGGCCGAGGGTTTGACGAACGCCCAAACGATGGCGTTTTTACGGGCGAGTTTAAATTAGACTTTCCCGAAGGAGAATGGATCCCCGAACTCTACATAGCCACCCCCTTATTACAACGTCGAATAGTGCAAAGCAGCATTGTGGTACATTCTGCCCCAGTAAGTTACGACATGACGTTAGCAGAGCAAGAAAGTAACGAGCACCTTTTAGCTATTAATTTAGATGACACAATAGTTAAGCCAGAAACCGTAATTATGCAGGGTAAAATTTACTACCCTAATAACGAAGAGCAAATGTTTAGTATAGAGTCGGATGCACAACATACGAGGCAGTTAGCAATTAAAAATTATGGTTGGGGTCGATATAGTGTCGAGCTGTCTATTTTTGGCACAAATATAAAGGGTCGTGAGTTTATGGCAACGCTGCCAACGTACAAATTTGAAATTGCACGCCCAATAGAAGCGGTACCGGCAGTTGATCCAGCGACCATAATTCCACCTGATTTAATGATTGAGAGTGAACCCGTAGCAGAAAAAATAGCGAATTGGGTTTTACTCAGCTTAATTATTGTTGGAAATCTGTGCGTTTTATTAATGGGTTGGCTGGCAATTCGTATTTTTGTACAGAAAAAATCGCTTAAATTTAAAGTGAAGCTGCCTTTTATAAATCCTAAATTCGGATAATAAGTGCAATTTCTCAGATTAGATGGCCAGCTGTTATAATTCGGCCATTTTCTCGCCAAAGG
>NZ_JBEONZ010000008.1:0-126250 GCF_040308705.1 Pseudoalteromonas sp. 19-MNA-CIBAN-0066 | reverse complement strand
GAACTAAGCTTGGCTGTTAGAACTCAATCTGTACGAGTGCCCACACAGATGATTGCTTTATATTGTTAAAGAACGTTTTGAGTCGCTTTAGCGTCTCAAGGGATGCGTATAATACATCCTTTATTTTTCGAGTCAACACTTTGTTTTAAACTTTCTTTTTGGAAGATTTAAAACCGAAGTTTTATTTAACTCTCTAAGTAGTTGCTGCCTTGCTATGCTTCGGCGTTTCCCTTCTCAGTGGGGTCGCATTATAGGGAGATCCGAAAACAGATCAAGCCTTTTTTTAGATCTTTTTACTGTTCGAACAAAATGTAATCGATAGCAAGTGAAACATGATAAAAACATGTATAAAACGATGCTTTTTCACCCTGTTTTATATTATTTACTATAAATTTTATTGCTATGTTGAATTAAGGCGTTAAGATAGCAAGTTCACAATGTTAAATTAATGTTTATTTCCTGTTTATTGGTAGATCAAAATGAAATTACCCGATCAAAAATCTTTTATCCTCTCAGTTATTCTTGCTGTTGTTGGTTTTGTTATAGTTAAGTTCGCACTTGAAAGCCTAGAGTTAGACCCTGCACTACTATTTGCTGTTGGTTTGCTCATTGGTGGTATTGTTATTGCTGCGATGTCGTCTGACGGTGTAGTAGAAGCCGAAGTAAAAACCAAAACGCTTTATGTTGGTAACCTTCCTTATCGTGCAAACGAAGGTGTGGTACGTGCTTTATTTGAAGAGCAAGGCAAAGTGTTCAACGTTCGCTTATTAAAGGACAAAAATACAGGTAAGCGTCGTGGCTTTGGTTTTGTTGAAATGGCGCAAGCTGATGCCGACAATGCAATAGCGCAGTTAAACGATAGCGAGTTCCAACAACGTACCTTAAAGGTACGTGAAGCAAAACAAAAACAAGAAGATGATTCTAACGCTCTTCGTTCTGAGCCGGATCAATCAGTGTAACTAGCTTTACAGCTAACTTACTACTCACACTAGCCGTTGCATAATATTGCAGCGGCTTTTTTGTATCTGCAATATTGTTATTCGTTAAATTAAGCTGGCTAATTAAGTAATGAACTCGCTTAGCAATCGCTGCACCTGAATCAAGTAGCTGCACTTTCCTATTAAAGTACTGACTAATCGGCTCTGCCAAAATAGGAAAATGCGTACAGCCTAATACTAATACATCTATAGACTGATCTATGTTTAAACGATCGAGTTCTTGGTGCAGTTTAGTTGTATCTAAACTTTGTTCGAAAAACAGACGCTCGGCTAAAGTAACTAGTTCAACGCTACTATATAAGCTAACTGCTATATTGTTGGTATGTTCTTGTATGAGTGTGCGCGTATAGGGACTTGATATAGTTGCTGGAGTTGCCAGTAGGCCGATATGTTTAGATTGTGTAAGTTGCGCAGCAGGTTTTATCGCCGGTACCACCCCCACTATAGGAATAGTAGTAATTTGGCGCACTGCCCCAAGCGCAGAAGTAGAGGCGGTGTTACATGCAATAACAATTAAATCTACATTAAGCGCTTGCTGGTTAATAAAGTGAATGAGTGCGCATAAGCGGTTAATAATCGTTTGCTGTGACTGAGCGCCGTATGGCAATAGCGCATTATCCATAAAATAGCTGTATTGCGCATCTGGAATACTTTGCTGAATATGTTCAAGTACCGTAGTACCACCAATACCTGAATCAAAAACCATTATGTGCGCTGACAAACTACTGTCCTTACTCTAAGTTAAGAACGGCAGTTTGCCATGTGATTTTTATAAAAGAAAGTAGTTTAGTAGTACAACTATTGTTGATTGGCTAGCTCGTCCGTTGCTGCATTTAAT
Organism: Pseudoalteromonas sp. 19-MNA-CIBAN-0066; assembly: GCF_040308705.1. Classification (NCBI taxonomy): domain Bacteria; kingdom Pseudomonadati; phylum Pseudomonadota; class Gammaproteobacteria; order Alteromonadales; family Pseudoalteromonadaceae; genus Pseudoalteromonas; species Pseudoalteromonas sp. 19-MNA-CIBAN-0066. The sequence goes on along the minus strand of NZ_JBEONZ010000008.1, from coordinate 124,414 downwards.
TGATTAAGGTTTTCGAACATAGCTTTGGTGTAATCTACCAATTTATCTATTTCTGCTTGATCTTGATTTAACCACTGCACAATACCCGATAACTGGTTTTGTATGCCCAGCTCTGTGGCTTTATTAAACACAGCTTTTAAGTCGTCGTTAAACGGCGCTAATTTATCAGCTACTGCTTTTTCAGGAACTGGCTTGTACTCTTCGTAACCTTTAACTGTAGCGACTGTTTTGGTTTGTCGTAAATCCATTGAAAAAGCCACCAGCTGTTCGTTGCCTAAGCTTAGTGCTTGCGCCTCTTCAAATGCTTTATCTAAGTCACCACTGAAAAAGGTGCTACTTACACTTTGTAAGTCAGCCATTAGCTCATTAATCGCCTTTTGTTCATTCTCATTTAAATCGCCATTAACCGACATAGAAAATGACAACTCACGAGACTGCGACGACTCACTTACAAAAGATTCACTATTCCCATTTTGCTGATAACGACTGGCTGATTGTGACTCATAAGCATCAGCAAAACTAATACTCACTTCGTCTCCTTCGGCGGTAGTAAATTTATATTCTGCTTTGTTACTTAAACTTGCATACTGAGCTTGGCTAACAGAGACACTGGCGGGTTTAGGATTAAATAAATCGTCTTCAAATTTGTCCAGGCCATTAAATATGCCTTCTTTAGATTTATTAATACCCTGTGCGATATCGTCGTTAAACACGCCATTGCCTTTTAATTCATCAACCGCGTCATCAATCCCTATTTGCACACCTTTTCGAGCATCACCTAACATACCTTTGAGTTTTTCATCGTCGGCACCATTGGCTTTTGCTTTACGTACTGCACTGGTAACGAAGTCTAAAACGTTTTTAACGATTTCATCAAAATCAAAAAGCGGTTTATCTTTTTTCGGCTCGCTTATCGGTAAGCCAAGAGCTTGAGCCATTTTGTCACCGAGCACTTTGGCAGCAAGTTCTTTACCGCGCTGCTGATAGTTATCTTGAGGCGACTGTATTGTAGGTTGCTGTAAAGCCCCTTTATTACCGTATTTATTAATATTGTGGTTTGGAACAAAGCCAAAGTTACCGATTTTCATGATCCGACTCCTATCTATGCTTGCCTTACTTATCGGCACTGTAAGTTATTTCTGTAGCTAGATGCTCAAAAAAAAACCAATATATATTTCATCAAAACTAGACAAATACATCTCGCTCCCTACAATAGCGCCGATAAACAGCTCTCAAAGATAAGGTTATAGCGTTAATGGCAGTTATTAAAATAGACACCTCACAGTACGATGCGCAGTTAAGCGAAAAAGAACAGCGTATTGCTGCCCAATTTCAACGTTTTGGTGTGGATAAACTTGAGGTATTTAGCTCAGAGCCGATTAACTACCGCCAACGCGCTGAGTTTAGAGTATGGCACGATGGTGACGATCTGTTTCATATAATGTTTGATCAACAAACTAAAGACAAAATTCGCGTTGATAGCTTTGACCCTGCCGCTCCTTTGGTAGGTGAAGTGATGCAAGTAATGATTGATAATTTAAAGTCGTGTGAAATTTTGCGTCGTAAACTATTTCAGATTGATTACTTATCTACGCTAAGCGGTGAGATTTTAGTGAGTCTGTTATATCACAAGCCACTTGATGAGCATTGGCTGAGTGAAATTAACGCGCTTAAAGAAAAGTTAAGCAGTAAGTATAAAATTGACTTTATTGGCCGTGCCCGCAAACAAAAAGAAATGCTTGGTGATGACTACGTTACCGAACGCTTAAACGTGAATGGCCAAGAACTAATATATCAGCAGGTAGAAAACAGCTTTACCCAGCCAAATGCCAAAGTAAATATTAAAATGCTAGAGTGGGCGCAAGACTTATGTAAGCCACTTAAAAATGATTTACTTGAACTTTATTGTGGTAACGGTAACTTTTCTATTGCGTTAGCGGGCTCGTTTAATAAAGTACTAGCAACCGAAATATCAAAGTCGTCGGTACACTCAGCGCAGTATAATATAGCGCAAAACAAGGTAGACAATTTAGATATTATTCGTATGTCGAGCGAAGAGTTTACTCAAGCCATGAATGGCGAACGCAGTTTTTCTCGTTTAGAAGGTATAGATTTAAATAGCTACAATTGCCAAACCATTTTAGTTGATCCGCCACGTGCCGGTATGGATACCCTAACGTGTGACTTAGTAGCAAATTACGAAAGTATTATTTATATTTCGTGTAACCCAGAGACACTAGAGCGCGACCTTGATCACTTAACCCGCACCCATGAAGTTAAACGCTTTGCGATTTTTGATCAGTTCCCTTATACGCACCATATTGAGTCGGGTGTATTTTTACAAAAAAAGAATACTTAAAATAAGCAGTTAAAAATTACCCATAAAAAAAGCTCCTAAGGAGCTTTTTTTATGGGGTTAACTTTACTTGCTTGCCAAGTAGTTAATTAGATTTGTGATATCTGCGGGTTCGCTAATACCCGATTCGCGACCTAGAAGTAGTTTGTACTTACCATTTACAATAAAAGTTGGTACGCCACGCAATGCACCTTTTTCTTTAAAGTAGTCTTGGTCGCGCTTCATTTTTGAGCTTAATGTACGTACCGAAAAGCTTTTAAATAACTTATCGAACTTATCGCCATCAACGCCTTGGGCTACAAACACATCTTTTACGTCGGCTAATTCATTAAAATTTGCGCGCTTTGTATGAATGTGACTAAAGATAGCCGCAATAATTTTATCTTTTTGTGGTAACACTTCAGCCGTTGCTAACGCTTGGCTGATCATTTGTTGATGCTCGGTATCGCGTACGCCAACAAAATCAACATGGCTCTTTTTAAACTTTACGCCTTTATCGAGCATTGGTTTAATCTCGGCTACCAGTGGCTCCATGTTATTACACGCAGGACAGTAAAATGAGAAAAACTCTTTCACTTCTGGTTTTTTAGTTGCGCGCTCAGACACAACCTCATAATGTACACCTTCCTCAAAGGTTGCTGCAAAACTTGTTGCAGCGAAAGGTAGTAATACAGCAAGTAAACCTGCTTTAACTAATTTTATCATTATTATATGGCTCCAAAAATTTATAGTGCGAGTAAAAATGAAACTAACTCATCAAGCTCTTCTTGGCTCTTGATGGTATTTAGATTGATTTTATATTTGTCGTTTACAATAAAAGTAGGAACGCCTGTTAACGCACCTAATTTTGAGTATTTATTTTGTTTATCTTGCATTGCTTGTTCAGCTGCAATAATTGGCATACTGGCAATATCTTGATCAAACGTATCGCTACTAATGCCATTTATATCTAATAATTTTTTTAAATCTTTAATTTCAGTCAGTGGTGCGCGCTGAACATGAATACTTTTAAAAATCTTGTCTGTAATCGTATCAGCTTGCCCGTGCTTTTTAGCAACTAAATACGCTAGGCTCAAATTACTTTGTGTTTGTGGCGACACGCCGCCTAAAAAGTTAACGTGATTTTTTATAAACACCGCACCTGCAGGTAGGTTTTCTTCAATTGCGTGTGCAACCGGTTCAAATTTAAAACAATGCGGGCAATAAAACGAAAAGTATTCGGTAACTTGTGGTGTAGTACTTTTTTCGATATTGATAACTGTATATTGATTACCTACTTCAAAGTTTGCTGCAAGTGCTGCAAAAGGTAGACAAAGAAGTAGTAGGCTCAGTTTTAATTTTTTAAGCATTAGTCTCTCGTTGTACATATTTTTGAATAAAATGTTATGGCAATAATTTTAGCGGTGCTTCTTGCAATGCGGCAAGCTGCTCTTTAAGTGCTAAAATTTGTTGCTCCCAGTATTTGTCATCTGCAAACCATGAAAAGTTCCGCACAAAAGCCGGATCGCTCCATCGTTTTGCAACCCACCCCATATAATGGATGATACGCATAGCTCGAAGTGGTTCGATCAACTTAAGCTGCGAGTGATCAAAATCACAAAATTCTTCATAGGCGGTTACTAAGGTATCTAACTGTAACAGCTGCGTTTGTCGATCGCCACTTAGCATCATCCATAGATCCTGAATGGGTGGCCCCTGGCGACTATCATCTAAATCAACAAACATTAACGCATCGCCTGCCCATAATATATTGCCAGCATGGCAATCCCCATGCAAACGTATCGTTTTTACATTGGTATACTGTGTTTGAGCCTGCTTAATAACCAAGTCTAAAATGGTATAAAAAGCAGTTTCTAATCCCATAGGTACTAAGTTACTTTTTTGCAGATGAACTTTTGCTGTATGTAAGTACTCTTCGCAGGTTAGGGTGGGCCTTTGTGTAAATGGTTTTGTTTTAGCAACTTGATGCATTCTGCCAATTAAGCGCCCTAGTACATCAAGTTGATCTAAGTTATCGACTTCAAATAAACGCCCGCCAACACTTGGAAATAAAGTAAATAAATAGCCTTGGTGTTCAAATAAGCTTTGCCCGTTATATTCCATTGGCGCAACAACCGGTACTTCGGCCTCTGCTAGCTCAAAGGCAAAGTCATGCTCTTCTTGTATTTGCTCCTCGCTCCAACGCTCTGGACGATAAAATTTAACAACGTAGCGTTTTCCGCCTTCAGCTACAAATTGATACACCCTATTTTCGTAACTATTTAATGCCAATAAACCAGACTCAACATAAATACCAACGCTTTCTATGGCATCAAGAATTAGATCTGGGGTTAAATCAATAAAGCTAAATTTACTCATACACTTCTTATATAAAATAAAAGCGGGGAACACCCCGCTTTTTGTTAAACTTTACCGCGCTTTAAAAAAGTTACTCGACTGTGATATTTGATTGTCGGGCTCGCCTACCGGCGATAGCACAAAGTTAAATTCTGTCATTGGCGCTTTTAAGTCATACGGATCCATAACCAGTGATAAAGGCACATTGTGCGATTGCCCTGCGTTAACCCTAAACGTTTGTTTACCTATGTACTTAAAGTTATCGAGCCCTTGCACTTTAATTGTAAAGGTTTGCTCATACTGCGCTTTGTTGATCACTTTTAAGGTGTAGGTGTTTTCTACCAACCCTTCAAAATCAACCCTATATAACTGATTACGATCGCGAATAATATCAAATTCCATCGTTTTACGCAGCGCAATATTGGCAACCAAGGCACTGGTTAAAATAACCAGGATCACTATATAGCCAATAATTTTTGCCCGCAGTGGGTTGGTTTTATTCTCTGGCGTTTCTAAGTTTCGCTCAGTGGTATAAGAAATAAGTCCGCGTGGATAATTCATTTTATCCATCACCCCATCACATGCATCAATACAAGCGCCACAGTTAATACACTCTGCTTGTAAGCCATTACGAATATCTATGCCGGTTGGGCATACTTGCACGCATAAATTACAGTCAATACAGTCGCCTATTTCTAAATCTTGGTGTGCCACTTTGCGCGAGCGTGGGCCACGGCTTTCACCGCGTTTTTCATCATACGATACTGTATAGGTATCTTTATCAAACATGGCTGACTGAAAACGTGAGTATGGGCAAATATGTAAACACATAATTTCGCGCATCCACCCAGCATTACCGTATGTACAAGCAGCAAAAAAGATAATACTCATTAAGGCATAGCTACCGGCATTAAAGGTAACAAAGTCAGGGAGTAGCTCACGAATAGGGGTAAAGTAACCAACAAATGTAATTGCTGTATATAAAGAAAACAAAATCCAACTGGTGTGCTTAGCGGTTTTGCGCCAAAACTTATCAAAGTCCATTGCTCGTTGGTCGAGCTTTTTACGTTGATTTGCCGTACCTTCAAACTTTTCTTCAAACCAAATAAAGGTAAAGGTCCACACTGTTTGTGGGCAGGTATAACCACACCACACTCGTCCATAAAAAGTAGTAACCAAAAACAAAGCAAACGCGGCCAACATAAAAATAAAGGCGAGTATGGTAAAGTCTTGCGGCCACAGGGTTAAACCAAATATATTGTATTTTTGACCTATTAAATCAAATAAAACGGCCTGTTCACCATTAAAATTTATCCAAGGTAGCAACATAAATGCCAACAGACCTAAAAAGCCAATTCGCTGCCTAAGAAGTTGGTGCAAGCCATTAACAGCACGCACGTAAATACGATTACGTGGATTAAACCGATCCTGTTGCCCGCTAAGATCCGGCTTTTGAATCTTTACTTCAACTGGTATATTTTTTACTTTAATTTGTTTGTCCATCGAAGTTCCTCAACACCGCTTGGAAATAAAAATTCAGCTATATTCAAGGTTTACCTTATAGTGTAATAACGTACTTATTACGTATAATATTTATAACAAGACTTGAATACTTTCAGATATTTCAGAAATATCTAACTGCTGTTAGCTATTATAACAATATTGGCTAAAATTACTGGCATAGATCGCTAATAATTTATTCACTTTAGTTACTTGCTTTTAAAATGCATTTTATTACACTGCAGCATCATTTTATGTTATTTGGATCAAAGTTTACCCAACTATGAAAAAATTTATTATTTTGGTAATAGTAGTCCTCGCCTTTTTCACAGTCGATCACCCTTTGGTGAAAGAGCCTCGTGAGCGGTTATTTAACGATGGTATTGACTTTTTAAGTGATGCAAGCAAAGTGAATCGCAGCCCTACTGCCAGTATGACTAAAAACAAAATTAGTGCGCAGTTAACGCTTTCTGAATCTGAGCGTGAGTACACCGAAAAAACATTTACTACCGATGACTCAATAAGATTATTTCACTTACGCTACTGCCGTGAGCGCGACTTAAACCTATATTTTTATGATGAGCGCTTAAACACTGTATGTAAAATAGTATCCGGCTCACTAGAACACATGCGAGGTAAATAATGGACTTTTCTGGATTAAATAAAAAAGCCAGTGACTCATTTCACCAGCAACGTAATATGCTTAAAAAACTCACGCAGGGTAAAACGCTAAAGTGCGAAAAATGTAATGGGGTTTTAACACTCGACTTAGCCACCAGCGAGCCGGGTAAAGGGCTGATTAAGTGCAAGCAAGGCTGCACTGATATTATATTAGAACTAGGCGCTTAAACTTATTTCACGGCTATATTTTGAGCTCAACTCATTACTGCGCCTAAACTACTCTTCCCAGCCTTCATCTGTGTACAAGCCACTATTAAGCGCGACTATTTCCACTAGCTCTGCAAAGCCAAGCGCAAAGTCGCCCATTAGCTCATATTGCTGCTGGCAAAGTAACTGCTCATCAATACTGTTTTGTAACGCTATTTGGCTAATGGTTTGCCCATCAAGTGCAAAAAAGCTTAATGTGGCTTGAGCGCTTTCGAGGGCTTGTTTATATTCTGCCTCTAACGCGGTTGAACTTAATAACTTTTGAGTATATGACGTTGTTGCCGTTACAAAACCTGCGCTCCAATTACTGCAAAATTCGTAATTATATTGTGCTGGTAATTTATAGCCTACTTCAAATACTTGCTCACTAATTTGATGGTATAACGCCATAAATAAAAATAGCATTTCTTCATCTACATTATTAGCTGTATTAGGCAAAATTGCTGCCATCCACTCATGTACGTCTAGAGGCTCAGGAGAGCAAATTACGCCAAATAAATAACCTTGGCTTTGCGTTAGCGTCATCGCTTGAGACTGGGTGTCTAAAAATGTGCTGAGCTGCTTAGCGTGCTGCTCAGTAAATTGGGGTAATTGCATTAAAACTCTTTATATTAAACATTAAAAGTTGAGCGGGTAACGGCCTTGATTATCTGGACGACCTAAAAACTTAACCGCATCATGTACATCTTTTGGCAACGTGGCATCGGGCTTTACATAGCCTGATACTTTAAAGTCAAAATTAGCTTTTAGGGTTGCATCAGCTTCAAGCCCTAAGGTGTTATCTGGGTCGATAAGTATGGCTATGTCGCCCGATTTACAGCTTAGGTTACCACCAAGCGGGCCTATATTAAACCAACCGTTCAAACCTTGTACGTCAATATTAGGGCTCGCTATCTCGCCTTGCAGTGACTCACAATAAGGTGCGCCCGATGTATACTCTGCCAATTCCAAGATCACACGACCTTTAGCGGTTACAGGTAACGGAAGTTGTATGCGTTGCATCGCTCTTTCAACTGTTGAGCGCACTAATCCATTGGTTACTTTCACTTGCTTATTAAATAAACCAAAGCTCACATCTGCATAACCCGATATATCACTGCGCTCACGTGGGTCACCAAATTTTACATTGGCATTTAACTTACCGGTAAATAATGCCCACCCGGCAACATCCCAACGTACATTATTTAATTGCTCACCTTGGTAGCGTACTTGCATCATTTGCCCTTGCCAAATAGTGCCAACACTTTGCCCTACTTCAAGTTGCTTAGGAAAATAAGGTTTTGCTAGGTCAATGGCCACCGCTGCAGGTAACTTAATAATACAAAACACAATAAAACTAAGTAAAAATACAATGGATAAGGTTATTATTTTTTTCATTCATTACTTCTCTAATAGCAAACGGCTAACACGTACATAGCCCGACTTATCGTCACGGCTCAAATCTAAATTTTCGACCCGTAAACCATGTTGATTGACCAGTTCATCAAGCCACAGTATTAATTGATTAAACTCTACTGAGTCGAGCGTTAAACGTAGCGAGTTATTACTTGGCTGCATTTTACTAATATTTATTTTATAGCGTCCGCGGGTGGCGTTAACTATTTGGCTAATGTTTTGACTATTAACCACTTGTGTATTACCAGCGGCCTTGAGCTTTACAATACTTTCGTCAACCCACACTAGTAGCTCTTGCTGTTTTAATTGCGATTGCTCAGCACTTGCTATTGCATTATTTAAGGGTCTAAAAATGCCCATCACTAAAATAAACACAATAAAAATACCACTCGCAACGATTATTAACTGCTGCTCTTGCTCTTTTAGTGAGCGCCAATGTTTAATTAACTGCTGCTTCATACTGCACCTCGCAGTTTAATTTCGCCAACCACAAAGTCACCATCGTTACTTAACGAACCTTGATCAACCGTTAACCCTTGCTGTTCAAGTATGGCTTTAACTTTACCAAAGGTTTGAAAGTCTTTTGCGCGTGCTCTCATACGTAATTCATTACGTTTTTTGTCATAACGCAGTGTTTCAGGGGTAAAATTACTTACCTGCGAAAACACCCCCACTAATTCTGTGGTTAACTCTAAAAATCCAGCGTCGCTGGTATCTTGTATTTTTGCCAGTGCACCTTTAATTTGGTTTTTAATAAGGTGTGGGCGAACCTTAGTTCCCGGAAATGCCTTTTGGTAGCGCTCAATTACCTGTGCTTTAGCAAGTTCTAACTGGGTATTTAGCTGATGCAACTCTATAGCTTTAATCGTAATACTCGCTACTAAGGCAACGCTGGTAATAATGGCAGCACTTTTCCAGTACCCCCACCATAAGGTGCTTTTCTTTTTAAGCTGATACATACCTTGGCGAAGATTAAACTTAGTATGCTCTAGTTGCTTAGCAAATAAGGCCAGCGGTAGGTCGTAATCACTGGTTTGAGCCTGTAAGTTTACCGTTTCAGGAAACTGAGTCGCCGGACTAAAATGCTTTACATCTGGATTACCCATTGCTGTTAAGTAACCATTTAACCAGCTCGTCTCTACTGCACTTATACGCCATGGGCCTTGTTTAAATAACCACTGATTATTAAGTGCTATTGCCGTTACTGTGTCCTCATCTGCTGGGGGTAATAACAAAGCATCGGGTAATATTTTATATACCGATAAATTATGCTCTGCAAATAGCGCTAGCCACGCCTCAAACCATTCGCGGTCGGTCATAGCAACACGAACAGCATGCTGCTCGCCAATCATCACTGGCTCACCTACAGCAATAAATAGCTCATCTATATCGCACGCTATATCTTCTTCGAGCATATAAGGCAAAGCTTGCTCTAACTTACGATTCCATTTAGTCGGTAGCATTACCGTTTTTAATTGCACTTGGTCACAAGGCAATAATACAACGACTTCGCGCCCTAGCGATTTTTCGCTCAGTTCGTTTAAATAACTGGCATTAACTAGCTCACCACTGGCTATTATTTGTTGTTCTTGTGGTGAGTATATTAACCAATTAAGTAACTCTTGTTCGGTTTGACCCGTGCGGATCAACAGTATTTCTGTCACTGTACGCCTCCAAATTTTCGCGCCAGTATCGTTACGTCGCCGTCTTTGGCGTGCAGTAATGTGGTCATCGAAAAACGCAGATCAACAAAGTTTGCCTGCGTTTGTAATTTAAAATATTCGCTATTAATACTAAACAATTTTTCTACCGCTTTGACGTTTTGCCCGCCTTGCTGCTGAACTTGTTCAAAAAAGGCAGCTTTACTTTCAAAGCCTGCATCTGGGCGAGCAGCAATCACAGCTTCAGCACCCGATACACTTAGCTCATCTATAAGGGTACTTAAAATGAGTGCTTGCTCTGCTGCTAAGGTATTCACATTAATAGACAATAAAGTGCTACCAGGTATTACACAAACATAAGGCAGCACTTTTTCCATTACTAATGGGTTAAAACCTTTAACCAAACGCAGCTCTGAGGTTGATGCAAATAAGCTATTGGCGGTCATGTACGGAAATTGACGCGACAAGTATTCCCCTTCTTCTGCTCCTGAACGGTATGTAATACTGTTTTCGTCTAGCCAATCAAACACACTGTCAGCCATGGTTTCCTCTGACTCTTGTGCCGGTAAATCTTCAATATTTTCAAGTAATGCGAACAAGGCCTTGTGCGCTGGATTGGTTTTGCTAGCACTATTTAAATCTGGTTCTACGGCTATAGCATTTAAGTTTAAACATGCTTGTAAATCCGTTATTTTTCCGCTTAGTGTGCCGTTATCAACTGGGTAAGGTATATCGCCTTGCTGCGCCCATATTTGATCTAACGTGGTTTTGTCAGGATCGTCTCTTTTGCTTTTAATCAGCGCTTTTATGGCAAGCTCTTCTGCACCATAGGCATACCACTTAGCTTGTTGATGACCCTGTAAGTTAGTACTTTTTTGCACTTGCACCATTAAGTTAGCACTCATTTCTACGGCTAAAATGGCCGCTAATGCAACAATAAACAGCACAATAACAAGTGCGGCTCCACGAGAAGAACGCAGCCCCATTACTGCCCACCTTCTTGCGGGTTACCTTCATCGGCCAGTGCATCATCAGTTGATGGGCTCGATGGTAGAATTTCTTTACCTTGTCCTGGCACTAAAAATACTCGCCTAATTGGCTCCGCCTCAATTTGTTGCAGCGTAACAGCAACCGCTTTAGGAAGTGCTTTAATTTGCCACTTAGCTTGCCATTCGTTTTTATCGTCTAAAAATTCAAACTTTAGCTCTTCAATGTTTTTTAAAACAACCTGTACACGCGGCTCCATATTATCAAGCTGATCAACATATACACGATACACTCGCTCCAAGTTGTCGTTTATTACGCGATAACCCACAGCTTGTAATTCTGAGCGTGGTAATAAATTAATTGGATTTATCCAGCCGTCGCGCACAAAGCCAATGCCATCATATTGGCTATCTAAAACATAGCGTCCGGCTAGCAAATACTGCTCTTGCACATCGCCTGCTTCATTGCGTACAGCACGTTTGGTCATTTGACTAAAATCTTGATCCATTAACCTAAAGGTGGTTTGCAAACCATTTAGCTCGGCTATTTTATCATCCGAAGCTTCTTTTGCGCGGGTAGTGGTATCTAATATTTGGTGCGTGGCCATAATAACAAAGCCTAAAATACCCAAGGCTACCATCACTTCAAGTAAGGTAAATCCGCGTTGCTTCACTTATTTTTTGCCTTTATTTAAATAAGTTGCCAGCTCATATACCGAGTGCTCGTATTTTTCATCACTAAATATATTAATGGTTAATTTTACAAAGTCTTTATCTGCGGTTTTGCCTATATCTTGGCGCCAAAACCATTCAACACCCGCCATAACTTCACTACCGCGCACGCCGTTTTCCCCTTCCCATTGTTCGCCTTTGGTACGCTGCTCTACCATAATATTTTCGGCAACCCATGAGGCGTAAGTTTGCTCTTCTATGCTAGATAGATGATGAATGTGTTCACTGGTTGCTTGCATTGCTGCAATACCTGCCATAGCACAAATACTCAATGCCACTAGCACTTCAAGTAAAGTAAAACCTTTATTATACTGGCGCATTATTCGGGCTCTCGGCGTAAATTCACTGGCGCAGTAAACTCGCCTTCAATAAAGTAAACCGGCTCGCTTTGCTCTTTTAATTCGAGTGTTAATTGAAATGCACTTACTTCGCCCGAAGATAGTATTAGCACTTGCGGGATTTTAAACTTTTTAAGCTCCAATAAGCTGTCTTCGTCTCCGCTCATTAGCTCACGCCAATTTGCTTGCTCGAGTAAGTTATCTTGCGCCCAAGCTAAGTCGTCTAGGTTAAGCGCTAGTTTAAAGCGTGGATCAAATTCAACCGGCTCAAATAATGCTTCTCTGACAAAGCTTACCCACTTTTCACCATCAAAAACTAAAAACTCAAATACGTTGTTGTCTATATGAAAACCCAATTCAACTTGGTTTAAAATAGCAAATTCTGATGCCATATTAATGGTGGTATGCAGCCTAAGCGCTTGAGTATCTAACTCATCCTCAGCGCCGCCTTCTAAGCTATATACCACCATTTTTGTGGCAAAAGCGATGATCACTAATACCACTAAAATTTCGATTAAACTAAAGCCGCGGCTTTTTGCACGCAATCTCTCAGAGCTTACTTGCATAGTAAGCCCTGGGTATTAGTATATAAATACACTGCGCGATTGATGGCCATTACTGTTTTTCTTCGTCCCAGTTACCAATGTCGTCATCGGTGCCGGCTTGGCCATCTGGACCTAAAGAAAAAATATCAAATTTACCAATTTCTCCTGGACTAATTAACTGATAAGTATTGCCCCACGGATCCTCTGGTAATTTACTAATAAAGCCACCATCTGGAAAACGTTTTGGTATTGGCTCTATGCTGGTTTTATTAACCAATGCTTCTAGGCCTTGCTCGGTACTTGGGTAGCTTTTATTTTTAAGCTTATAAAGGCTCATTGCATCTTCAAGCTGCTGAATATCTAAGTGTGCTTTATCGATAGCGGCCTCTTCTTGTTGACCCATAATATTAGGTGCCACAATTGACATGATCATGCCAATTATAACCAGTACGACCATCACTTCTAGCAAAGAAAAACCTGATTGTTTATTCACGTAATTACCTCATTATTCTAAAAACACTAAACAATGGTTTATTAAACCATTAATTTACTTTTAAGTTAAAGCCCTACAGCTTTATTCATTGCCATAATTGGCTGTAAAATTGCCATTACTATAAATAATACAATAACCGCCATTAAAGCGATCATTGCGGGTTCTAATAGTTTTAGCGATACATTAACCATACTTTCAAATTCGCGATCTTGGTTATTAGCAGCGCGTTCTAACATTTGCTCCAGCTCGCCAGATTTTTCACCGCTGGCTATCATATGTAGCATCATTGGCGGAAACAATTTAGTTTGCTGTAAGGCCGCTCTTAAACTTGCCCCTTCGCTTACTCTATCCGCTGCATCGGCAACTGCTTTTTTAATTTTTTCGTTGATCAGCACTCCACCCGCAATACGCATACCTTCAAGTAGCGGTACCGAGCTTGATGATAAAATACTTAAAGTTCGGGCAAAACGAGCGGTATTAATACCTCTAGCTACTTTACCAATACCGGGCATATGCAATATTTTATCATCCCACCAAAAACGAATTTTAGGCTGTTTTAAAGCATGCTTAATCCCTATCGCTAGGGCCGTTATTACAATTAAACTAATAAACCAATAATTTTGTACAAAATGACTTCCCGCCATTACCCACTCAGTGGTCCAAGGGAGTACTTGCTTGGTTTTCTCAAACGTTTTAAGTATTTTAGGTACTACAGTACCTAATAAAACCGACACAATTGCAATAGCAAACACCACTAAAATAATGGGGTACACCATAGCTTGCGTTATTTGACTGCGCATATATTGGCGCTGTTCGGTGTAATCGGCAAGCCGGTTTAGTACTTGGTCTAAATGCCCTGACTTTTCGCCTGCGGCAACCATAGCGCGGTATAAATCGTCAAACACATGCGGAAACTCACTCATACCGTCGGCAAGGGTATACCCTTCCACTACTTTTGAGCGAACCGACATCAGCATGCGTTTTAAACGTGGTTTTTCACATTGCTCAGCCACAGCCATTACCGCACCCTCAACTGGCAGAGCCGATTGAATGAGTGTTGCTAACTGGCGAGTTATAAGCGCCAAATCTGAGGTTGATATAGTAGGTTTAAACAAACCGCCAAGTAATGACGTTTTTTGGCCTTTAACCTGTTTATCACTTTGCGCCGCGGGTACAACTTCGAGCGGCGTTAATTTTTGATCGCGTAATATTTGGCGAATTTGTTTTGCTGTATCCGCTTCTAAAATGCCTTTTTTTTCTTTGCCTCGGCCATCTAAGGCACGGTATTCAAACGCTGCCATTATTAGCCTTCCTCACGGGTAACACGCAATACTTCTTCAAGTGTTGTTTTACCTGCAAGTACACGGCTACAGCCATCTTGACGAATACTTGGACTGAGCTTGCGAATGTATTTTTCAACGCTTTGCTCGCCCTTACCATTGTGGATCATTTCACGAATGGTTTCGTCCACCACTAATAACTCATGAATACCAGTACGGCCTTTATAACCATTAAAGTTACATGCTTCACACCCTACTGCACGGTGTATAGTTGGTTTACTTTCAAACGGTACGCCTAATAACTGGCACTCGCGCTCATCGGCTACATGTTCTTTTTTACAACTTTTACACAGTGTACGTACTAGTCGCTGCGATAACACACCGAGTAACGACGATGAAAGTAAAAATGGCTCCACTCCCATATCTTCCATACGAGTAATAGCGCCAGAAGCAGTATTTGTATGCAACGTAGACATTACCAAGTGACCGGTTAATGATGCTTGCACACCTATTTGAGCGGTTTCTAGGTCACGTATTTCACCTACCATCACTACATCGGGATCTTGACGTAAAATAGCCCGTAAGCCACGCGCAAAGGTCATACCTACTTTAGTATTTACTTGCGTTTGGCCAATGCCCGGTATTTCGTATTCAATGGGGTCTTCAACCGTTAAAATATTACGATCGCGAGAGTTTATTTGACCCATACCTGCGTACAAGGTGGTACTTTTACCAGAGCCTGTAGGCCCGGTTACTAAAATAATGCCATGAGGTTTACTAATTAAATTTGCAAACAATTCACGGTTTTGTGCGGTCATACCTAAATCTTCAAGATTTAAGTGCGCGTTATTTTTATCCAGTAAACGCAGCACAACACGCTCACCAAAACTCGATGGCATGGTTGATACCCGTACATCAACTGCACGCCCTGCAATACGCAAACTAATACGGCCATCTTGTGGTATACGTTTTTCGGCAATATCGAGCTTAGCCATTACCTTAATTCGCGATACCAGCAAGGATGCTAATTTACGATTAGGTTTAAGTACCTCTTTTAATACACCATCAACCCTAAAGCGAATAACCAGTTCTTGCTCAAAGGTTTCAATATGAATATCAGACGCACCCTCTTTAATTGCTTCACTGAGCATTGCATTTATAAGTTTAATAATTGGCGCATCATCATCGCCTGCCAATAAATCTTCGGTTTGTGGCAATTCGTCTACTAATGAAAACAAGTCAACTTCGTTGCCAATGTCTTCCATCATTTGTTGCGTTTCAGAACTATCTCGCTGATACGAAGCCTCTAGCAGTAGCTCAAACTTGTCATCATCAAGCTGCTCAAGCGTAAAACCATGTCCTGCAATACGGCGTACTTCTAACAGTACGTCAATATCAAGTTCGCCACGGTAATACACTATGCGCTGCTCTTTATTTTTACTCAGCAACACTCCGGCTCGCCGTGCGTATGAAAAAGGCAAACGTTTAACGGGCAGCTCAACTAAGTCGTCACTGGTTAATAGCTCGTCCGGATGATGCGCATTAGGATGAACCACATCTTGATTTATCTCTTTAATCGCCTTAGTCATCTTTACGCTCTTGTGCATTTTGTTTGCGTAAATGCTCTTCATACGTAGGTGGCAGTATTAGCTCATCATTCCACTCGGGTAAAATAGGCGTGTCGGTTCTTGGCATTAACTCTATACCATCTTCGCGCTGCTTAAATTGCTCGCCACGAATAAAGTTATATTTATTAAAGCTCAACTTATTCATGCTAATTCCGTCGCGAATAATAGTTGGGCGAATAAATACAATCAGGTTACGCTTACGTCGTGTGGTATTAGTTGATTTAAATAAGTGACCTAAAATAGGAATGTCGCCTAGTAGTGGCACCTTAGATACACTCTCTTGTACGTCTTCATCTATTAATCCGCCAAGTACCACCATACCGCCATCATCAGCCATTACTGTGGTTTTAATTGAACGCTTATTAACTGAAATATCAACAGCAGTAGCACCACTTACACTCGACACTTCTTGCTCAATAGTTAACTGTACAGCAGAGCCATCGTTAATTTGCGGGGTTACTTTAAGCTTTATACCCACTTCTTGGCGTTCAACTGTTTGAAATGGGTTGGTGTTATTACTCCCGGTTTGCGAGCCAGTAATTATAGGCACTTCTTGACCCACTAAAATAGACGCTTCTTCATTATCCATAGTAGTAATAGAGGGGGTCGCCAAAATGTTTGAGTTACTATCGGTCGAAACGGCTTGAACAATTGCGCCCCAGTCATTTTTTATCACCCCCATGGCTAAGCCGTTAATGCCACCGAGTAATGATGCTAATGGGCCGTAATCACCCTTAGTAGTTTCATCAACCTGAGTAATTGTGCCGCTTTCGGTACCAATTATATTTTTAGATACGGTAGTATCGCGTGCTTGCTCAGCCGCTACAGCTAACGCACCAACCGGTACAGTTGTGCCATTATTAAACTGCAGCATACCGCCTTGCTCAGAAATCCACTGCAAACCAAAGTTAATACCGTCGCCTTCCATTACCTCAATTATAATTGCTTCAACCAATACTTGCGCACGGCGAATATCTAAACGCTCAATAACTGACTCAAGCGAGCGCATAGTATCGGGTTGTGCTGTAATAATTAATGAGTTTGAATCGGGGTGGGCTTCTATGCTGGTTTCGTTGTTACTGCGAGTACGTGTTTTGGTTGCGCTGCCGCCTTGAGTGTCATCTGTTAGCGACTTACTAACACCTTGCAATACTTTAACTAAATCTTCTGCTTTTGCGTAATTTAGATAAAATACTTTAGTGTTCCCTTGGCTTTCAAGCTCACCGTCTAAGCGCTTAATAAGCTCAATAGCACGGGTGCGTGCTTGGCCTTCGCCACTAACAATAACGCTGTTAGTACGGCCATCGGCAACCACTTTAGGTATTAAAAACTCTGGAATACTGCCTTTTCCGCTGTCTTTATAAATATTATCAACTACAGATACCACATCATCTGCGGTAGCAAATTTAAGCTTTACAATATCAACACGCTTATCGCCCGCTTGATCAACCGAGCGTATTATTTCAACTAAGCGGTTTACCGATGCAGCATGCCCGGTAAGCATCATTACGTTTGCGGCATTAAAGTTAGCAACATGGCCGCCATCTTTTTGGTCGCTAAATTGACGAACCAAAGGACCTAGCTCTTGCACGCTTACATTTTTAACCCGTACAACTCGGGTAATCATCATATCGCCGCTGGCTTCACTGCCATCTGTAATTAGCGGTACGTTTGATTTTTTAGCATCCGAGCTTTTTTCAATTTTTATTATATTATTGTCCATTTCAATGGCTGAATAGCCATAAACTTCTAATACATTTAAAAAGAATTGATAATAAAGCGCTTCGCCCATTAACTCATAACTACGCACATTTACTTTGCCACGTACGTTAGGGTCAATAATTATTGTTTTATTAAGATTTTTACCAACAATATTAATAAACTCATTAATATCAGTGCCTTTAAAGTTAGCAGCGTATTCAACTGCAGCAACAGAAAACGAAATGCTTGCTGCTAGAAAAAGTGCTGCGTACTTAGCTAACCCTTTTTTAATTTTTGTGAGGTGTAGCGCCTGAACCATTATATTAAAACTCCAATGCTAAGTTATTGCAGACTAAATTGTACGTCTATTTGCTGGTTATCACGTTCAATAGTGATAGTGGCATCTGTACTGTTACGCAGCTCATTAATGGCTGCCATGGCCTGTTTTAAATCTGTTAGTTGATAGCCATTAATTGCAACAGCTAAATCGTTATTTTGTAATCCCATCTGCTTAAATAGCTCAGGCTCTTTACCTGGACTCAAGCGATAACCAATAAGTTCCCCATCGCTCATCGCTTGTGACACGCGAATATAGTCAAATAACTTACCGGGCTCTTCGAGCAACTCTTCACGGGTTTCGATTAAAGCCTGCTTAATGTTTGGATCGGCAGTTACATCTATTTGTTGCTCACTTGGGGCAGGCCCTAATTGTGGGCCCATTTCAGCTTCATCACGTGCAGCTAAAACCGGCATAGATACTGTTTTTGTAAAGTCGAGACCATCTAACATTAATGTTTCAAATCGTCCGTTTACCGTTAAAATAACGCGGTCAGGTAATATCTGCGCTAGTTTAGCTCGCGTCCCTTGCACTGCTTCATCTACTAGGTAGGTTTCTTGCTTGCCTTGTGACTCTATAATAGCGAGCCCCGCTTTATCGTCGTTATTTACCGCTACAATACCAGTAAGATTAATACTTAAGCGCGTTTCAGGGGCATCATTAACAACTTTTGCAGCTTGATCATCGCTCTTGCTTTTAACAATTATTTTACCAAATATAAATTGCTCAATTATATGTTGAGAATAATTGTTACTTGCTGCAGTTGAATGTTGTCCGTAGTAGATTGGCGTGAGTGGTGACACAATAGGATTTGGCCACATAAGCCAAACGAGTTTAGACGATAAAAAAGCAATATAAACAACAACTAATAATGTAACAACCGCACTCAATTTGGCATGCGGTAAACGGCTTATAAAATGTTTAAATTGTTGAACTTGCTGTTCCATAAATAGTATTCTTATTTTAGTTTTTACCTAATCGCTATGCATAGTACCTTTTCATTTTTCATTCAACAAGCATGCTAATATTAAACTTTGTAAACAGATTGATTTTAATTTAGCCGCTGCATAAAAACAGCTGTTGCAGTAATCCTTCATCGCAAATAGCTTTTATGGTAAATTTTAAAATCTAGGCAAACACTTATTAAAGGTGCTTTATGGCTAAAAAAAGTAATGCTAACCCTAATTTAGAACATAAAGATGAGCTAAAAATTAGATTAGACAAATGGTTATGGGCGGCACGATTTTATAAAACACGTGCTGCGGCTCGCGAAATGGTACAAGGCGGAAAAGTACATTATAATGGCCAGCGTACCAAAGCAGGCAAAATAGTAGAAATAGGCGCAACTATAAAATTAGCCCAAGGGGTAGATGAAAAAATAGTAACTGTGCTCAAAATACTTGAAAAACGCCAAAGCGCCCCCATTGCACAGACCTTGTATCAAGAATCTGATGCCAGTATTGCTAAACGCGAAGAAAATTCTATCGCGCGCAAAAATAACAGCCTTTTTGCACCTCATCCGGATAAAAAACCGGATAAGAAGCAAAGACGCGAACTTTTAAAATTGAAATTAAGTTAGGTATAGTCGCTCATGCAACAAGATTTACTCCACCGTTATTTATTCGACAATCTCGATGTTCGTGGCGAACTCGTACAAATTGAGAATGCCTACAACGAAATGATCGCCAATCATAATTACCCTGATGCAGTTAAAGCATTATTGGGTGAACTGCTTGTTGCGACCTGTTTATTAACAGCCACCTTAAAATTTGAAGGCGAAATAGCGGTTCAACTACAAGGTGATGGGCCGGTTAAATACGCGGTAATTAATGGCGACGATAAACAAAACATGCGTGGTATAGCTCGCTTACAAAGTGAAGTAACAGGTAGCACAGTAAAAGAGTTGATAGGCCAAGGCTATATGGTTATTACTATTACGCCAACTAAAGGGGAGCGCTATCAAGGTATAGTGCCTTTAGAGCATGAAACCTTAAGTGAATGTATAGAGGCTTACTTTGAGCAATCAGAGCAATTAAAAACGCGTCTTTGGTTTGCAACCGATACAACCGAGGGAAATGCCAAAGCTTGTGGTTTATTTTTACAAGTTTTACCCGTTGATAAACAAAAATCTATTGAAGACTTTGCCCACTTAGAAGCTCTTAGCCATACCATTAAAGATGAAGAACTATTAGAGCTTGATGCTAACACCGTACTAACTCGTTTGTACCACGAAGATAACCCGCGTGTGTTTGAGCCACAAAGCATTCAATTTAAGTGTGGTTGTACCCGCGAAAAAACCATGACTGCATTAGTTAATATTGGCCAACAAGCGCTACTTGATGATGTTGCTGAGCATGGCGAAATCAAAATTAGCTGCCATTACTGTCTAAAAGATTATCTTTTTGATGAGCAAGATGTGAAAAACATTTTTAACTAATCACGCATTAAATCTAAATTATAAAAAAGTCACATGCTATGCGGCTTTTTTTATAATTTTAAAATGACACCGGTATCATAAAAATAGCCGTTTTTATGATACCGGTGTCATTGAAATTATTCATGTTTTTTACCCAATATATGTGTTTTTAACACCTTCATAAGCTCGAATATCCTTAGCTCATCTGTTACTATAATCGCAGCTTAAAGGTTAACAAGACCCAGGCTATCCCGTTCAATCTCACACAATTTAGGTATAAACATGACTTCAAGCGCTACTCGTTTTGTCGATCTAACTGCAGCTGAACTTGTCGAACACGCGATCCGTCGTGGCGAGGGTACTTTAGCAGCCAATGGTGCTTTTGTAGCAAATACTGGTCATCGCACCGGTCGTTCTCCAAAAGATCGCTTTATTGTTCAAGAATCTAGTACTGAAAACGAAATCCAATGGGGCAACGTAAATCGCCCATTCGACGCAGATAAGTTTGATGCTTTGTGGGCACGTGTAGAAGCGTATGTGCAAAGTAATGATCACTTCATCTCTCACCTTGAAGTAGGCGCTGATCCAGAGCACTATCTACCTGTTGTTGTTACTACAGAAACTGCATGGCATCATATTTTTGCTAAAAATATGTTTATTCAACCTAAATCTTACAACTCATCTGACGTACCTCAGTGGCAAGTAATGAACGTTCCTTCATTTGTATGTGAGCCTGAGCGCGATGGCACAAACAGTGACGGTACGGTACTCATTAACTTTGCACAACGTAAAGTATTACTTGCTGGCATGCGTTATGCCGGTGAAATGAAAAAATCAATGTTCTCTGTACAGAACTTCCTACTTCCAGCGAAAGGTGTATTACCAATGCACTGCTCTGCAAACGTAGGTGAAGCAGGCGATACCGCTTTATTCTTTGGCTTATCTGGTACAGGTAAAACAACTCTTTCAGCAGATCCAACTCGCTTTTTAATTGGCGATGACGAACACGGTTGGGCACCTGGTAGTGTGTTTAACATTGAAGGCGGCTGTTACGCTAAATGTATCGACCTATCACAAAAAAATGAACCTGTTATTTGGGATGCGATCCGCTTTGGTACTATTTTAGAAAACGTAGTGCTTGATGAAAATCGTGTACCTGATTTTAACGATACTAGCCTTACACAAAATAGCCGTGCTGCGTACCCTCTTGAGCACGTTGAAAAACGTAAAGTAGAAAACCGCGCAGGCGAGCCAAAAGCAGTGGTATTTTTAACGTGTGACGTAAGTGGTGTACTTCCTCCAGTATCAATATTGACTGAAGAAGCGGCAGCATTTCACTTCTTAAGTGGCTACACTGCAAAAGTAGGCTCTACTGAGATTGGTTCTACAAGCGATATTGAGTCAACATTCTCAACTTGTTTTGGCGCACCATTCTTCCCACGTCCAGCAGGTGTTTATGCTGAGCTTCTAATGAAGCGTGTACGTGAGTTTGGCGCTAAAGTATACCTAGTTAACACAGGTTGGACTGGCGGCCCTTACGGTACTGGTAAGCGTTTTGATATTCCAACTACACGTGCTGTAGTAGATGCTATTGTATCGGGTAAACTAGTTGGCGTAGAAACTCAACACATTGATGTTTTAAACCTAGACGTACCTGTAGCCGTTCCAGGTGTAGACAGCAACTTACTTAACCCAATTAATACCTGGGAAGACAAAGCTAAGTATGCTGAATATGCAGCTAAACTTGCAGCCGATTTCACTGAAAACTTCACTAAATATGACGTATCAGACGAAATTAAAAATGCAGGACCTAAAGCATAATAGCTTTAACCTCGCATAACAAACGCCAGCTTAACGCTGGCGTTTTTGATCCCAGCCATAAATATAAATGACCAAAGTTAAAAGAGAGTATTAGCCAACCAATCAAGCCTAAGTGACTTAATGTAGCAAAGGTAATAACAGGACTTTAATTTAGCACTACAGCCCAGCCTTACTTCTTACAATGCCAATACAGTACACAGTATCAATCACAGCGACAAAACACCACTTAGCTACCCCATCGTAAGCCTGCCTAAATAGCCCCTCTTAAAATCACTAAGCACTCTTTTTATAGCTAGGTTCTAAAAGGTTTACTTTATATCAGGCATTAAAAAACCGAGCGTAAGCTCGGTTTTTTTAGTACTAATTAGCTAGGCTAATTATTACGCTACGATGTTTGCAACAACGCCAGCGCCTACAGTACGACCACCTTCACGGATAGCGAAACGAAGACCTTCGTCCATCGCGATTGGCGCGATTAGAGTAACTGTCATCTTAACGTTATCACCAGGCATTACCATTTCTACGCCTTCTGGTAACTGTACGTCACCAGTTACGTCAGTTGTACGGAAGTAGAACTGTGGACGGTAACCTTTGAAGAATGGAGTATGACGACCACCTTCATCTTTTGAAAGTACGTATACTTCTGATTCAAAAGTAGTGTGTGGCTTGATTGAACCAGGCTTAGCTAGTACTTGACCACGTTCAACGTCTTCACGCTTAGTACCACGTAAAAGTGCACCAATGTTCTCACCAGCACGACCTTCGTCAAGCAGTTTACGGAACATTTCAACACCAGTACAGATTGACTTAGTTGTATCACGGATACCAACAATTTCAATCTCGTCGTTGATGCGGATAATACCAGCTTCAACACGACCAGTTACAACAGTACCACGGCCTTGGATTGAGAAAACGTCTTCGATAGGCATGATGAATGGCTTATCGATGTCACGCTGTGGCTCTGGAATGTAAGAATCAAGTGCGTTTGCAAGCTCAACAATCTTATCTTCCCACTCTTTCTCGCCTTCAAGCGCTTTAAGTGCTGAACCTTGAATTAGTGGTAAGTCATCACCTGGGAAATCGTATTCTGAAAGAAGTTCACGAACTTCCATTTCTACTAGCTCAAGTAGCTCTTCGTCATCAACCATGTCACATTTGTTCATGAACACGATGATGTAAGGAACGCCAACTTGACGAGAAAGTAGGATGTGCTCACGCGTTTGTGGCATAGGGCCATCAGTCGCAGCAACTACTAAGATAGCGCCATCCATTTGAGCAGCACCAGTGATCATGTTTTTAACATAATCGGCGTGACCAGGACAATCTACGTGTGCGTAGTGACGTGTAGGTGTATCGTATTCAACGTGAGACGTTGAAATAGTGATACCACGTTCGCGCTCTTCTGGAGCGTTATCGATTGATGCGAAATCTTTAGCAACACCGCCGTATACTTTTGCAAGTACGTTAGTGATTGCTGCAGTTAGTGTAGTTTTACCGTGGTCAACGTGGCCGATTGTACCTACGTTTACATGCGGTTTTACGCGTTCAAACTTTGCTTTTGCCATCTTAAAAAATTCCTATAAAGAAATTAAAGTCTAACTCACTATTGAGTTAAACAAGCTAAAAATCATATTACAGCGCGAGCTGAAATTATTGTCTCTGCAACATGTTTCGATGCTTCGGCGTACTTCAAAAACTCCATAGAGTATGAAGCACGACCCTGTGTTGCAGATCGTAAGTCAGTAGCATAACCAAACATTTCAGAAAGGGGAACCTGTGCATTAATTTGCTTCAGTCCACCTAATGCATCTTCCATGCCTTCGATCATGCCGCGGCGACGGTTTAAGTCACCAACTACATCACCCATGTTTGCTTCAGGAGTGAGTACTTCAACCTTCATTACTGGCTCTAAAAGTACCGGGCTCGCTTGCAGCGCGCCTTGCTTCATTGCCAATGAACCTGCTATTTTAAATGCCATTTCATTCGAGTCTACATCATGGAATGAACCATCATATAAAGTCGCTTTAACGCCAAGTAATGGGTAGCCTGCCAGCACACCTTGAGACATTTGCTCTTGGATGCCTTTGTCTACCGCAGGGACGTATTCTTTGGGAATAGAACCACCTACAGTTTCGTTAACGAACTCGTAAATTGGTGCTTCGTCATCCGTAATATCCATCGGTTCAAGTTTAAGCCAGACGTGACCATATTGACCACGACCACCTGATTGACGTATAAACTTACCTTCAACTTTAACAGTTGAACGGATAGCTTCTCGGTATGCAACCTGCGGCTTACCAACGTTACATTCAACACTGAATTCACGTTTCATACGTTCGACGAGGATATCGAGGTGAAGTTCACCCATGCCAGATATTATAATCTGACCCGATTCTTCGTCGGTTTGTACACGAAAAGATGGATCTTCAGCCGCTAGTTTACCCAGCGCGATCCCCATCTTATCTTGGTCAGCGATTGTGCGAGGCTCAACCGCAACAGAGATTACTGGTTCAGGAAATTCCATACGCTCAAGCGTAATAATGGATTTCGGATCACACAGTGTTTCACCTGTTGTTACGTCTTTGAGACCAATAGCCGCCGCGATGTCGCCTGCGAAGACTTCTTTGATCTCTTCACGTGAGTTTGAATGCATCTGTACGATACGACCAAGACGCTCACGCTTACTTTTAACTGGGTTGTATACCGCGTCACCCTGTTTAACAGTACCAGAGTAAACACGGAAAAAAGTTAAGGTGCCAACAAACGGGTCCGTTGCAATTTTAAATGCAAGTGCAGCAAACGGCGCTTTATCATCAGCAGGACGCTCTTCTTCGGTACCATCTTCTAGGATACCTTGAATTTGTTTCACTTGCGTAGGAGCAGGCATGTATTCAACAACGCAATCAAGCACTGCTTGAACACCTTTGTTTTTAAATGCGCTACCACACGTCATAGGAACAATGTCGTTTGCTAATGTACGTTGGCGTAAAGCTTCTTTTATTTCGGCTTCACTTAACTCTTCACCCTCTAAGTATTTATCCATTAGTTCTTCAGTAGCTTCAGCAGCACTTTCAACTAAATGAGAGCGCCATTCATCGGCTAATTCCTGAAGTTCTGCCGGTATTGCCTCATAAGTGAAAGTCATTCCCTGGTCCGCTTCGTTCCAGTTAATAGCTTTCATCTTAATCAGGTCAATAACACCTTTAAAGCCGTCTTCAGCGCCTATTGGCAACTGAATTGGAACAGGCGTTGCTCCAAGACGAGATTTCACCTGGTCAACAACTGCAAAGAAGTCAGCGCCTGTGCGATCCATTTTGTTTACGAAGATCATTCTTGGAACTTCGTATTTGTTCGCTTGACGCCAAACTGTCTCAGTTTGCGGCTGTACACCAGATGAAGCACAAAGAACAACTACCGCACCATCTAATACGCGTAAAGAACGCTCTACTTCGATAGTGAAATCAACGTGTCCTGGAGTATCAATAATATTGATACGATGAGCGTCAAATTGAGCGTCCATCCCTTTCCAGAAACACGTAGTTGCAGCAGAAGTGATTGTGATACCACGCTCTTGTTCCTGCTCCATCCAGTCCATAGTTGCAGCACCATCATGCGTTTCACCGATCTTATGAGAAAGACCTGTGTAAAACAGAATACGTTCTGTTGTGGTGGTTTTGCCTGCATCTACGTGAGCGCAAATACCGATATTACGATAGCGCTCAAGTGGAGTTGTACGTGCCATAAAATCCTCTTAAAGGTTAAGGGCAGATTACCAACGGTAATGAGCGAATGCTTTATTCGCTTCAGCCATACGGTGAACGTCTTCACGTTTCTTAACCGCAGTGCCTTTGTTGTCAGCAGCGTCAACGATTTCTTGAGCTAAACGTAAGCCCATAGATTTTTCGCCACGCTTACGAGCAGCGTCTACTAACCAACGCATACCTAATGCGTTACGACGAACTGGACGTACTTCAACTGGTACTTGGTAAGTTGAACCACCAACACGGCGAGATTTAACTTCTACCTGTGGGCGGATATTATCAAGTGCCGTTTCAAAGATTTCTAGGTGCGACTTGCCTGATTTCTCAGCAGCCACATTTAGCGCACCATAAACGATTTTTTCAGCAGTAGATTTCTTGCCATCTAACATTACGATGTTTACGAATTTCGCAAGAAGCTCCGATCCGAACTTAGGATCTGGAAGAATTTTACGTTGACCTATTACGCGTCTTCTAGGCATTTTGTATCTCCGGTTTATTCAGGTTTGCTCTTATCGAGTCAATAACCCAAAACAATAATTAAAAATATTTAGTGCTTGGCCTTACTAACGGAGAACTATTAGCCTTTAGGGCGTTTAGTACCGTATTTAGAACGAGCTTGGCGACGATCGCTAACGCCTGCACAGTCAAGTGCACCACGAACGGTGTGAAAACGCACACCTGGTAAATCTTTAACACGACCACCACGGATTAGGATTACACTGTGCTCTTGAAGGTTATGACCTTCACCACCAATGTATGAAGTTACTTCGAAACCGTTAGTTAAACGTACACGAGCTACTTTACGTAACGCCGAGTTTGGTTTCTTAGGTGTAGTTGTATATACGCGAGTACATACACCGCGCTTTTGCGGACACGCTTTAAGCGCAGCTGAGTTACTTTTCGTAACCTTGCTACGGCGTGGCTTACGCACTAGCTGGTTAATAGTTGCCATTTAAATAGCTCCTGAAATTAGAATTACTACTGAAAAAATAAAAAATCCGCCCGTTTTTACAAGTTTGTTTTAAACGCACAGGTAAATGGGTGGCGGAATTTTAATGAGCAAAGATTGACCTGTCAACCTAAACCGCTCGCAAGGTAGAAGATATCTACCTTGCGAAAACCTAATCTATTGATTTGGTTTGGTTTATTGATTTCCAGATAAATCCGCATTTAAAGCATCAGTTAGCGCTTGAGTTGCCTCTTCTGCACTTACAGTCTGCTCTTCTACTACATTTCTTTGCTTACGGCGAGCCATACGTTCTTGATGATACGAAAAGCCGGTACCGGCTGGGATCAAACGACCCACTATTACGTTTTCTTTCAGACCGCGTAACTCATCGCTCTTACCATTCACTGCTGCGTCGGTTAAAACACGTGTTGTCTCTTGGAAAGAGGCTGCAGAGATGAAAGATTCTGTTGCTAGTGATGCTTTTGTGATACCCATTAACTGGATTTCAAACTTAGCTGGGATCTTACCTTGAGCTTCAAGGTCGCGGTTTGCGATATTAACGCGTGCCACTTCAATTTGCTCACCGGCTAAGAAGTCAGTATCACCACCGTGCATAATGGTACATTTACGTAACATTTGACGGATAATAGTTTCAATGTGCTTGTCATTGATCTTAACGCCTTGCAAACGGTAAACCTCTTGCACTTCGTTAACAATGTAGTTAGCAACATGAGTCACACCACGTAAGCGTAAGATGTCATGCGGTGATTCTGGACCATCGGCGATAACTTCACCTTTAGACACTCGTTCACCTTCAAACACGTTAAGTTGACGCCATTTAGGGATCATCTCTTCGTAATGATCACCTTCATCTGGTGTAATAACTAAACGCTTCTTACCTTTAGTCTCTTTACCAAAGCTAATTGTACCGGTAACTTCAGCTAAAATAGCTGGTTCTTTCGGTTTACGAGCTTCGAATAAATCGGCTACGCGTGGTAGACCACCCGTGATATCACGAGTTTTCGAACCTTCTTGCGGAATACGTGCTAATACGTCACCAGGGTTTACTGTCGTGCCGTCAACTACTTCAATCGTAGTGAATGAAGGTAGACGTGTTTCTTGTAAGCCGCGCTCTTCACTTTCAATGATAAGCTTAGGTTCTTTCGCATTCGCTTTAGAAAGATCTTTAACAACTATACGGGTTAAACCGGTTAGTTCATCTGTCTGTGTTTCAGTATTCGAGTCATCGATATCGCTGAACGATACTTTTGACTTATGCTCAAGTACGATTGGGTGACTATGCGGGTCCCAAGTAGCAACGATGTCGTTACCTTGAACTTCTGCATTGTCTTGTACTGTTAATACTGCACCGTAAGGTACTTTATAACGCTCTTTTTCACGGCCATAACTATCAATGATAGTAATTTCCGTAGAACGCGAAATAATAGCAATCTTACCGTCTGTATTTAATACGTACTTAGCGTTGTGAAGCTTTAATGTACCGTTAGTTTTAACTTGTACATTATTCTCAGCAGACGCTCTAGATGCCGCACCACCGATGTGGAATGTACGCATCGTTAACTGTGTACCTGGCTCACCAATTGATTGTGCCGCGATAACACCTACTGATTCACCTGCGTTGATGATATGGCCACGTGCTAGGTCACGACCGTAACAGTTAGCACAAACACCAAAGTCATTATCACACGTGATAACAGAACGTACGCGAACTTCATCTACTGAGTGCTCTTCTAAAAGGTCACACAGTTTTTCGTCAAGCATAATGTTACGCTCAACTAGTACTGTATTAGTACCAGGAATAACAATATCTTCAGCAACAACACGACCTAGTACACGTTCACGAAGCGCTTCTACAACATCACCACCTTCAATAAGCGGTTTCATTGTTAAGCCATCTTCTGTGCCACAGTCGTCTTCATTGATTACCAAATCTTGTGCAACGTCTACTAGACGACGCGTTAGGTAACCCGAGTTAGCTGTTTTAAGTGCTGTATCGGCAAGACCTTTACGCGCACCATGCGTTGAGATGAAGTACTGAAGTACGTTTAGACCTTCACGGAAGTTAGCTGTGATTGGCGTCTCGATGATTGAACCATCTGGACGTGCCATTAGACCACGCATACCCGCCAACTGACGGATCTGAGCAGCACTACCACGAGCACCTGAGTCGGCCATCATAAACACTGAGTTAAATGACGCTTGCTCTACTTCTTCACCTTGTGCATTAATAACTGTGTCTTTCGACAAGTTAGACATCATCTCACGTGATAAGTTTTCATTTACACGTGACCAAATATCGATAACTTTATTGTACTTTTCACCAGCCGTTACAAGACCTGATTGGAATTGTTGGTTGATTTCAGTAACTTCAGCTTCAGCTGATTCAATGATCTGCGCTTTAACCGGTGGGATAACTAAGTCATCAATACCGATTGAAACACCTGACTTCATTGCATAATGGAAACCGGTGTACATAATTTGGTCAGCAAACATAACGGTGTCTTTAAGACCAAGACGACGGTAACACTCATTAATTAAGCCAGAAATCTGCTTTTTACCTAGCGGCTGATTGATTGACTCATACGGCATGCCTTTTGGTAAAATTAGCGACAGAATTGCACGACCAACAGTTGTATCAATAACAGTGATAGTATCTTCTACTACGCCGTTTTCGTTTTTAACTGATTGACTAATACGTACTTTCACAATTGCGTGAAGGTCTGCATTGCCACTACGGTATGCTTTTTCTGCTTCTTTTGGATCTTTAAATATCGCGCCTTCGCCTTTAGCGTTAATACGGTCACGAGTCATGTAATAAAGACCCAATACAACATCCTGTGAAGGAACGATGATTGGCTCACCATTCGCAGGAGATAGAATGTTGTTTGTAGACATCATTAAGGCACGAGCTTCAAGCTGCGCTTCAATTGTTAGCGGTACGTGTACCGCCATTTGGTCACCATCGAAATCGGCGTTGTAGGCCGCACATACTAATGGATGCAAATGAATCGCTTTACCTTCGATAAGCACAGGTTCAAACGCTTGGATACCCAAACGGTGAAGTGTTGGTGCACGGTTAAGTAATACTGGATGTTCACGAATTACTTCGTCAAGCACATCCCATACTTCCGGCATTTCACGTTCAACCATCTTCTTCGCAGCTTTGATTGTCGTAGCCATGCCGCGACGCTCTAATTTGCCATAGATGAATGGTTTGAATAGCTCAAGTGCCATCTTCTTAGGAAGACCACATTGGTGAAGCTTAAGTGTAGGACCCACTGTAATTACAGAACGGCCTGAATAATCTACACGCTTACCAAGTAAGTTCTGACGGAAACGACCTTGCTTACCCTTGATCATATCGGCAAGAGATTTAAGAGGACGTTTGTTAGAACCTGTAATTGCACGACCACGACGACCGTTATCAAGTAGCGCATCTACCGCTTCTTGTAACATACGTTTTTCGTTGCGTACGATAATATCTGGTGCTGCTAAATCTAATAGACGCTTAAGACGGTTATTACGGTTAATAACACGACGGTAAAGGTCATTTAGATCAGACGTCGCAAAACGACCACCGTCTAGTGGTACTAATGGGCGTAGATCAGGTGGCAATACTGGAAGTACTGTCATGATCATCCATTCAGGGTTATTACCTGATTGGTGGAACGATTCCATTAACTTAAGACGTTTAGTGATTTTTTTACGCTTAGTTTCAGAGTTAATTGTTGGTAACTCTTCACGCATTTCAGCAATTAATTGTGCAAGATCGAGTTCACGAAGCAAGTCTAAAACTGCTTCAGCACCCATCTTAGCTTCAAATTCATCACCATGCTCTTCAAGTGCATCTAGGTATTCTTCTTCACCTAATAGCTGACCACGCTCAAGCGTTGTCATACCAGGCTCAGTTACTACGAATGATTCGAAGTAAAGAACACGTTCAATATCACGAAGCGTCATATCTAGCATTAAGCCGATACGTGACGGTAATGATTTTAAAAACCAAATATGCGCAACTGGGCTCGCAAGGTCAATATGACCCATACGATCGCGTCGCACTTTAGTGAGTGTAACTTCAACGCCACACTTCTCACAGATCACACCGCGGTGTTTAAGACGCTTATATTTACCACATAAGCATTCATAATCTTTCACTGGGCCGAAAATACGGGCACAGAATAAGCCATCGCGCTCAGGCTTGAAAGTACGGTAGTTAATAGTCTCAGGTTTCTTTACTTCACCGTATGACCACGAACGAACCATGTCTGGTGAAGCAAGACCAATGCGAATTGCATCGAATTCTTCGGTCTTATTTTGTTGCTTCAGAAACTTAAGTAAGTCTTTCACCTTAGCTCTCCTGTCGGAGTTAATCTTGAGGACGGATAATCTCGTCCCTACATTCTATTCGGCCGTAACAGATGCTGCAGCGTTAACTGCAGCATCTAATTGGCTTAATTTTCTTCCAACTCGATGTTGATACCCAGTGAGCGGATTTCTTTTAACAATACGTTAAACGATTCTGGCATACCTGGTTCCATTTTATGGTTACCATCAACGATGTTTTTATACATCTTAGTACGACCGTTCACGTCATCCGATTTCACTGTTAGCATTTCTTGTAGAGTGTAAGCAGCACCGTAAGCTTCAAGTGCCCATACTTCCATCTCACCAAAACGCTGGCCACCGAACTGTGCTTTACCACCCAGCGGCTGCTGAGTAACAAGGCTATAAGAACCAGTAGAACGCGCATGCATTTTGTCATCAACTAAGTGATTCAGTTTCAGCATGTACATGTAACCAACGGTTACTTGACGTTCGAACTGATCGCCAGTACGGCCATCATAAAGTGTAACCTGACCACTTCTTGGGTAGCCCGCAAGCTCTAGCATGTCTTTGATTTCGTTTTCTTTCGCGCCATCAAATGCTGGAGTAGCTATTGGTAAACCACCTTTTAAGTTTTCAGCCAAACGACGAATTTCGTCATCTGTAAAGCTATCAATGTCTACTACTTGACGAGACTCGCCAATTTCGTAGGCTTGCTTGATGAAGGCGCGTAACTCATGCAGCTCACGTTGCTCTTTCATCATTTCTTCAATGCGTTCACCAATACCACGTGCAGCTAGACCCATATGTGTTTCAAGGATCTGACCGATATTCATACGTGATGGTACACCCAGTGGGTTAAGTACGATATCTACCGTACGACCTTTATCATCGTATGGCATGTCTTCTACTGGTACGATAGTCGAGATAACACCTTTGTTACCATGACGACCCGCCATTTTATCACCCGGTTGGATACAACGTTTAACAGCTAGGTATACTTTAACAATCTTAAGTACGCCAGGTGCTAGGTCATCGCCTTGAGTAATTTTACGACGTTTGTTTTCAAACTTCTTATCGTATTCAGCTTTAAGCTCGTCATACTGGGCTGCTAATTGCTCAAGCTCAGCTTGCTTGTCTTCTTCAGCAAGGCTTTGCGTAAGTAGCTTCTCAGCATTTAATAACGCTAATTTGTCTTCATCAAAGCCAGCTGCGATAAGTAACTTACGCGCACGGTCTAATACACCAGCTTCTAGAATACGGAACTCTTCGTTGAAGTCTTTCTTCGCATCGCGAAGCTGCATTTCTTCAACTTCTAACGCACGCTTATCTTTTTCAACACCATCACGGGTGAAAACTTGCACGTCAATTACAGTACCAGTTACAGAATTTGGTACACGTAAAGAGCTGTCTTTAACGTCAGACGCTTTTTCGCCGAAGATAGCTCGTAGTAGCTTCTCTTCAGGAGTTAATTGCGTTTCGCCTTTCGGAGTCACTTTACCTACTAGAATATCGCCGCTTTTAACTTCAGCACCAATATAAACAACGCCTGATTCATCAAGCTTGCCTAGTGCAGATTCGCCCACATTCGGGATATCTGCAGTGATCTCTTCAGAACCTAATTTAGTATCACGGGCAATACACTGTAGTTCTTGAATGTGGATAGTCGTTAGACGATCTTCTTCAACTACGCGCTCTGATAGTAAGATTGAATCCTCGAAGTTATAACCATTCCATGGCATAAATGCCACGCGCAAGTTTTGACCAAGAGCTAAGTCGCCCAAGTCAGTCGAAGGACCATCTGCTAACACATCGCCACGAGTAACCGGTTCGCCAACCATACAAGTTGGTTTTTGGTTAATACATGTATTTTGGTTAGAACGTGTGTATTTGGTTAAGTTGTAAATGTCGATGCCCGCTTCGCCTGGAACGCGTTCTTCTTCATGTACATTAACAACGATGCGACTTGCGTCACAATACATTACTTCACCACCACGTTTTGCAACGATAGTAACACCAGAGTCTTTCGCTAGTGTTAACTCAATACCAGTACCTACTAACGGCTTATCCGCTTTCAATGTTGGTACTGCTTGACGTTGCATGTTTGAACCCATCAATGCACGGTTAGCATCATCGTGTTCTAGGAACGGGATAAGTGCTGCCGCTACAGAGATCACCTGTTGTGGTGATACATCCATATATTGCTGGTCCATACGTCCCATAAAGGTAGATTCACCTTTGTGACGACATGGAATAAGTTCATCTACAAACTCATTGGTTTCGGTTAAGTTTGAGTTCGCCTGTGCGATAACAAACTGACCTTCTTCAATGGCTGATAGGTAATCAACTTCATCAGTTACAACACCGTCTACCACTTTGCGGTAAGGTGTTTCTAAGAAACCATAATCATTAGTACGTGCGTACGTAGATAATGAGTTAATTAGACCGATGTTTGGACCCTCAGGAGTCTCGATTGGACATACGCGACCATAGTGAGTTACGTGAACGTCACGTACTTCAAAGCCTGCGCGCTCACGAGTTAGACCGCCCGGTCCTAATGCAGAAATACGACGCTTATGCGTTACTTCTGATAGCGGGTTATTTTGGTCCATAAACTGTGATAACTGAGACGAGCCGAAGAACTCTTTAACCGCTGCCGAAATAGGCTTAGCGTTAATAAGATCTTGTGGCATTATCGCATCTAGGTCACCTAAGCTTAAACGCTCACGTACAGCACGTTCTACACGTACTAAACCTACACGGAATTGGTTCTCAGCCATTTCGCCAACACTACGTATACGACGATTGCCTAAGTGGTCAATATCATCTACATCGCCAACACCGTTACGAATAGCAATCAATACTTTCATAACCGACACGATGTCTTCTTTGCTTAATGTGCCTGGGCCTGTATCAGTATCGTAACCAACACGGCTATTGAACTTCATACGACCTACAGTTGATAGGTCATAGCGCTCTTCTGAGAAGAACAAGTTCTGGAATAAGGCTTCAGCCGCGTCTTTCGTCGGTGGCTCGCCTGGGCGCATCATGCGATAAATTTCTACTAATGCTTCTAAACGGCTGCTTGAAGAGTCAATGTTCAATGTATTTGACATGTAAGCACCGCTGTCCACTTCATTGATATATAACGTATCAATTTTAGTGTGACCGGCTTTAACCAATTCAGCCATTAATTCAAGCGTTAGCTCGTCATTTGCATTAGCTACAACTTCACCTGTTGACTCATCAACATAGTTTTTCGCTAATACGCGACCAATGATGTACTCATGTGGTACTTCTAATTGCTTAATGCCTTTTTTCTCGATGTTCTTGATATGGCGAGCCGTAACACGACGACCACTTTCAACAAACACTTCACCGTCTTCGCTCTTAATATCAAAAGCGGCGGTTTCACCACGTAAACGTGAAGGTACCAGTTCCATAAGAACTTTACCGTCAGTTACTTCAAACGTAGTGTTGTCGAAGAAAATACCAAGAATGTCTTCACTCGAGTACTCAAGTGCACGTAAGATAATAGACGCCGGTAATTTACGACGACGGTCAATACGTACATATAAGTTATCTTTTGCATCAAATTCAAAGTCTAACCATGAACCACGATATGGGATAACACGTGCGTTATATAACACTTTACCCGATGAGTGAGTTTTACCGCGGTCGTTATCAAAGAATACACCAGGGCTACGGTGTAGCTGAGAAACGATAACACGCTCTGTACCATTGATTACAAAGGTACCGGTATCGGTCATGAGCGGAATTTCGCCCATGTAAACTTCTTGCTCTTTAATGTCTTTAACTGTGCCTGGAGCTTCTTTGTCCATAACTACAAGACGCAATTTCACGCGAAGTGGAGCAGAATAAGTCACACCGCGAATTTGACATTCTTTTACATCGAAAACTGGCTCGCCAATACGATAACTTACGTATTGCAGCTCAGAATTTCCTGAGTAGCTTTTAATTGGGAACACAGAACGGAAGGCTGCTTCCAAACCATGATCGCCATCAGCGTCAGGCACTAAGAATTTTTTAAACGATTCTAACTGTGTAGATAGTAAGAAAGGTATATCCAAAACTTGTGGACGTTTACCAAAATCCTTACGGATACGTTTCTTTTCAGAATAAGAGTAAGCCATGGGGTTCCTCAGCTTGCTGATCTTTGACCCGACCTGTTCTTGTAAGAACAGACTTAACTGGCATCTATGCCAAGATTTACAACATTTGATTGTTGTTCTAATTTAGTCCCACTTTAACACTAGCAAACTATAAAGCGTTGAAAGTAAAGAAAAAACCAGATTTTATTTGAACTAAAAGAGTGCATCACTCTATAGCGCAAAAAGGCCGGTGATTAAATAATCACCAGCCCTTGCCTGATTTCTCAGGCAGCGAACTTAGCAAAAGCTAAATTACTTAACCTCAACTTCAGCACCAGCTTCAGTAAGGTCTTTAGCAAGAGCTTCAGCTTCTTCCTTAGAGATACCTTCTTTAACAGGTGTTGGTGCAGCTTCAACAAGAGCTTTCGCTTCTTTAAGGCCTAGGCCAGTTGCGCTACGAACTGCTTTGATTGCAGAAACCTTGTTAGCGCCAGCGCCAGTAAGGATTACATCAAATTCAGTCTTTTCTTCAACTGCTTCAGCAGCTGGACCAGCTACCATACCAGCAGCAGCAGTTACGCCGAATTTTTCTTCCATTGCTTCGATAAGAGCAACAACGTCCATTACTGACATTTCAGCAATTGCGTCAAGGATTTGGTCTTTAGATACAGACATTTCAAATTTCCTAATAATTAACGGACTTTAAGTCCAAATAAATTTTACACCGAAAGGGATTAAACAGCTTAAAATTAAGCAGCTTGCTCTTCTTTCTGTACACGTACTGCTTCAATTGTTTTACACAATTTACCAGCAGACGCTTCTTTCATAGCGCTCATTAAGCGTGCAACAGCTTCGTCGTATGTAGGTAATGTAGCAAGCATTGCTGCATCAACAACATTTCCTTCAAAAGCGGCCGTTTTAAGCTCAAATTTCTCGTTCTTTTTTGCAAAAGCAGAAAAGATACGCGCAGCAGCACCTGGGTGCTCTGATGAGAAAGCGATTAAGCTTGGACCAACAAATGAATCAGAAAGGCACTCAAACTGTGTTCCTTCAAGAGCACGTTTTGCTAAAGTGTTACGGACAACTTTCATCCAAACACCATTTGCACGAGCTTCTTTACGAAGGGCAGTGATTGCGCCAACTGTTACACCACGAGAATCTGCAACAACTGCAGATAGAGCACCATTGGCTGCTTCGTTGACTTCAGCAACTATTGCTTGTTTGCCTTGAAGATTTAAAGCCATGGGTGTTACTCCTGGTTTAATGGGGTTACCGACACTCGGTGTCCCCTGTTCTACTCTTCCCTATCAAACAAGATAGAGATGCTTTTTACGGCGAGAGCCAGAAGGATTAGGAAAAATCTATCTGGGGTCTACACCGTCTACGTAGGTGAGTATTAAGGCCGAAGCCACCTACGGTCTTGGACGGAAGTCCAATTTATCGCTTTACCCTAAGGTGCAACGAAATTATGGACTTCAACCCGAATTCTTTACTTTGCTGAAAAACGAATTAATCAACAAAATGGCGCGAAATTATAGTACAAATTTCACGCCATGTAAACACTGATTAAGCTACAGTTGTGCTTAACGTGTTTTGGTCAACAGCAACGCCTGCGCCCATTGTTGTAGAGATGCTTACTTTCTTCACGTAAACACCTTTAGCTTGAGAAGGTTTAGCCTTCTTAAGCGCAACAATTAGTGACTCAAGGTTTTGTTGTAATTGCTCAGCAGTGAAATCAACCTTACCAATAGTAGTATGGATGATGCCATTTTTGTCATTACGGTAACGTACTTGACCCGCTTTTGCATTTTTAACTGCTTCAGCAACGTTAGGTGTTACTGTACCAGTCTTAGGGTTTGGCATTAGACCACGTGGGCCTAAGATTTGACCTAGTTGACCAACAACACGCATAGCGTCTGGTGATGCAACAACAACGTCAAAGTTCATCTCGCCTTTTTTAACTAGCTCAGCAAGATCTTCCATACCTACTAATTCAGCACCGGCTTCTTTCGCAGCTTCTGCGTTAGCGCCTTGTGTGAATACTGCAACGCGAACGTCACGACCAGTACCGTTAGGTAGTACAGTTGCACCACGAACGTTTTGATCAGATTTACGAGCATCGATACCAAGGTTAACAGCAACGTCAACACTTTCTACAAACTTAGCTGTCGCTAACTCTTTTAAAAGCGCGATCGCTTCGTTGATTTCGTAATCTTTAGTTACTTCCACTTTTTCGCGGATAGTACGCATACGTTTAGTTAATTTAGCCATATTCTTAGTCCTCTACGCTCAAGCCCATCGCACGAGCAGATCCTGCGATAGTGCGAACCGCAGCTTCTAAATCAGAAGCTGTAAGGTCAGCTCGTTTAGTCTCAACAATCTCTTCAAGTTGAGCACGAGTTACTGTGCCTACTTTTTCAGTGTTAGGACGGCCTGAGCCTGATTTAACGCCAGCTGCTTTAAGTAGCAAGTATGCTGCAGGTGGAGTTTTCATGTCGAACGTAAAAGAACGGTCACCGTAAACAGAGATCACTACAGGAACTGGAGCGCCTTTTTCGATAGACTCTGTACGTGCGTTAAACGCTTTACAGAATTCCATGATGTTTACACCGTGTTGACCTAGTGCAGGACCTACTGGTGGACTAGGATTAGCCATACCAGCATTAACTTGTAGCTTGATTAGAGCTTCAACTTTTTTAGCCATTATAAATACCTCATTAAGTGGGTCTCAGCCTTGTGCGCGCGAGGACGCGTACTCTAACGGCTCCCCAATATAAAAAATTGTTTCGTACTTTTTGTAGCGTAAAATTAATTTACCCAAATACAAAAAGGCCGCTGATTATAAGTTAATCACCGGCCTTTTTCAAGCTTCGTGCCAAATTTTATAAAAAATTTAACATCACTTTTTTAATCAATTACTTATCTTGTTCAACTTGACCAAATTCAAGTTCAACCGGTGTAGAACGACCAAAAATAAGTACCGACACTTTAACGCGGCTCTTTTCGTAGTCAACTTCTTCAACAACACCGCTAAAGTCAGCAAATGGACCGTCAGTAACACGAACAACTTCACCTGGTTCAAATAAGGTAGCAGGTTTAGGTGCTTCAGCATTTTCTTGTAAACGATTAAGAATACGCTCAGCTTCTTTGGCACTAATTGGTGCAGGACGATCAGACGTACCACCAATAAAGCCCATAACACGTTCTGTGCTATTAACTAAATGCCAGCTTTTATCGTTCATATCCATTTGAATTAGTACGTAACCTGGGAAGAACTTACGCTCAGATTTACGCTTTTGACCAGCGCGCATCTCAATCACTTCTTCTGTTGGTACTAATACCTCACCAAAGCTCTCTTCAAGGCCTTTGATTTTAATGTGTTCTAAAATAGTTTGTGCAACACGCTTCTCATAACCTGAGAAAGCCTGTACTACGTACCAACGTAGCTTTATTTCGTTGTTCTCATCCGACATGGGATCAGATCTCCAATCCAGTTAAAAAGCCTACAGCGCGGAATAAAATGCCATCTAATCCCCAAAGGATAAGTGCCATTATCGCTGTTGCAACCATTACAATTAATGTCGTGTGGATAGTTTCTTGACGCGTTGGCCAAATTACTTTGCGCACTTCAATTCTTGCTTCTTTAGCAAAAGTAAGGAAAGTACGTCCTTTAGCTGTTTGCGAGGCAATTGCTAAACCAGCTGCTATTGCAACTACAACGCCAATCGCACGTAGTAATACAGACTGATCTGCAAACATGTGATTACCAACAACTGCGCCTGCAAGTAGCACTATTGCTACTAACCACTTTACTGACTCCATCGCACTTGATGGCGTTTCTACATTCGTGCTCATAATATTATTACCTTAACTACAGACACAACAACCCTACGCTATGGTAGGGTTAATCCATTAAAATCTAAACTTAAAAACAGACTTATTTAAACCGATTTTTAACCCCA
This sequence comes from Pseudoalteromonas sp. 19-MNA-CIBAN-0066, assembly GCF_040308705.1. Taxonomy (NCBI): domain Bacteria; kingdom Pseudomonadati; phylum Pseudomonadota; class Gammaproteobacteria; order Alteromonadales; family Pseudoalteromonadaceae; genus Pseudoalteromonas; species Pseudoalteromonas sp. 19-MNA-CIBAN-0066. The sequence goes on along the minus strand of NZ_JBEONZ010000008.1, from coordinate 84,872 downwards.
GACTTACCCGCATCGCGAGTAATATTGGCAGGGGCGGAGAGATTCGAACTCCCAACCGTCGGTTTTGGAGACCGCTGTTCTACCAATTGGAACTACGCCCCTGCAAAGTGGATGCCTATTATACTTACGCAGTTCATTAACACAAGAGTAAAGATTGTCATCTGATAAAATCTTCACCGTTAATTTACACACCGCATTATTTAACCACTTAACTCGCTAAATTAATATTTATTTATGCAATAAAAAGTCATTCCTGCAATGAGTTACCGTAAAAAAATCAAAATAAACGTACCAACTCGCCACGATAGAAATCGCATAGCAACCAAATTTGCTCAAATGCATGCGTTTGCGGCACACTAATCATTTTAAGCTGAGCATCAAAGTCTGCTTTATGCCAAATAGTGCTGGCATTGCGAATTAATAACCAAGTTCGCGCTGAATGATAAGATTTAGTGGCTTTTTGCTCCAGTAATCTCTCTAACGCTAGGCGTAACCTTTGCTCACTTGGGGCTTGCGCCATATCGGCCAATGCCCGTTGCATTGGAATTGACAGTGGCCGGCCAAGCACTGCCATTGCTTCGGTTTCACTGGCATATAAATGCGCAACTTCAATATCAAGTTGCTGATCGCCTTTGTAGCAGCTAACGTCGGGCTTATTGGGCTCATTATGCCAAATATGGCGCATATGAATGCCATATTGCTGCTCATAACAACGTAAAAACAACCTCGCTGCCTCGTGCTCTAACTGTTGTTTTTCTTGTTCGCTATCACGCTTCATTTAATACCGCGTACACATTAGTTAATAAACTTGATGCGCCAAATCTAAAGGTATTTGCTTGTAAGTAGTCATTATCCATAATAGTGCTTGCAAGGGTTAAGTAATCGCTCGCATCTGCAACTGTTTTAACCCCTCCCGCCGCTTTAAAGCCAACTAGCTTGCCCGATTCTTTAATGGTATTGAGTATAGTTTTTGTCGCATCAAGCGTGGCATTAACGGCGACCTTACCGGTACTGGTTTTTACAAAGTCGGCACCGCCTTTAATAGCTAATAATGTGGCTGATGCGATTAAATCGGGTGTTTGTAACTCGCCGCTTTCTATAATCACTTTAAGTAGAGCGCGCGACCCACAGACTTTTTTGCTCTCGGTAACATACTCAAGCACACGGCTTTTATCACCCGCTATTAGCGCTTTATATGGAATAACTAAATCAATTTCATCTGCACCGCGCTCTATGGCAATTAGTGTTTCGTTTATTACGGTATTTAAAGGTGCGCCACCCGTTGGAAAGTTAGTTACTGTGGCTACTTTTATATGGCTTAGCTCTCTGGTAGCTAAGGCTATTTTTGCTTCTGCTACAAAATCACTGTAAACACATACTGCAGCGGGCGTGCCTAATTTAGGGTTAATGCTGTTCACTAACGTATTAATAGCGGCACTATCATCGTTGCTATTTAAGCTGGTTAAATCCATTAAGGCGACAGCCAAAGCAGCCTCTTTTTGTTGTTTAATCATAGTAACCTCATCATATTTATACCGTGATTTAATACCTGTAATTATAGTAACCTAAACTTGCTATAGCTCATAACCAAACACTCTAAGCCCTTAGTTTTACATGCAACCGACCGCAAAGCCTTACTAATTAAGATTTCGGCCTTAAAAACCCACTCGTTATAACTTTTAGTTATAACGAGTGGGTTTTAATTATTTTTTACTTAGTATGTGGCGCTATATTGTGGCTATCAGGCTAAACGAGCCATTTATTTTAGGGGTGTGATTAACGTGCAGTATTTACCTATCTTTACCAAACTCGACAACAAACCTGTATTGGTTGTTGGCGGTGGAGATGTTGCGTTGCGCAAATGCAGCGCGCTTTTAAAAGCGCGTGCCAGTATTACTTTAGTCGCTCCCAAATTTTGCCAACAGCTCATTGAACTTGCTAGCGAAAATAAAGTAACGCTTATACATGAGTACTTTAACGAGCAACATTTAAAAAATATGATGTTGGTAATTGCTGCTACTGATTTGGAACATGTAAATAGCCAAGTGTTTGAACTGGCTAATGCTCATAACATTTTTGTTAATGTAGTTGACGATCAGCCTAAGTGCACCTTTATATTTCCATCGATTGTCGATCGCAACCCAATCACAATTGCTATATCAAGCGCAGGCACTGCCCCGGTATTAGCACGTCGCCTACGCGAAAAACTAGAAACCCTAATACCGCAACATATTGGTCCGCTGGCAACGCTTGTGGGTGGCTTTAGAAGCAAAGTAAAACAACGCTTTAAGCACTTTGCCGATCGTCGCCAGTTTTGGGAAGGCGTATTCGACTCATCTGTTGTTAGTAAAGTACAAACCGGCGACACCCAAGCCGCAGAGCAACAGTTAGAACACATGCTAAATGCTAAAGCCGAGCCCGAAGGCGAGGTTTATGTAGTAGGTGCAGGCCCTGGCGATCCTGAATTGCTGACACTTAAGGCACTGCAACTTATGCAACAAGCCGATGTAGTGGTTTATGACTATTTAGTGTCTAACGAGATCATGGAGTTAGTGCGCCGCGATGCCGACCTTATTTGTGTAGGCAAGCGTTTAGGCGATCACAGCGTAGCGCAGCAAGACACTAACCAAATGCTGGTCGATTTAGCCAAGCAAGGTAAAAAAGTATGCCGTATTAAAGGTGGCGATCCGTTTATTTATGGTCGTGGTGGCGAAGAAGTACAAGTACTTGCGGCTAACAAGGTAAATTATCAAATTGTACCTGGTATAACTGCCGCTGCAGGATGCAGTGCCTATGCGGGTATTCCGCTTACCCATCGTGACCACGCACAAGCGATTCAGTTTGTAACCGGGCATTGTAAAAAAGACGGCCAAGAACTCGATTGGCAATCGCTGGCTAAACCAAATCAAACCTTAGCTATTTATATGGGCGTGATAAAGTCGCCACATATACAAGCTGAGCTTTTAAAGCATGGCCGCAACGCCAATACACCCGTTGCCATTATTGAAAACGGCACCCGTAAAAATCAACGCGTAATTACTGGAAAGCTGGGCGAGCTTGCCGATTTAATTACGCGTAACAGTGTGGTTTCTCCTGCGCTGCTTATTATTGGCGAAGTAGCATCCTTGCACCAAGAGTTACATTGGTTTGGTGCCAAAGCGCAAACTAGCAGTTTTGCGCAACCACTTACCGATGTGGCATAAGCTTTATACATTTATTAGATTTTAACTTTTAATTATTTTAGTAGGACGACTAACAATGGCTTTAACTCACCTTCAGCAGCTTGAAGCTGAAAGTATCAAAATCATGCGCGAAGTCGCCGCTGAGTTTGAGAACCCAGTAATGCTTTACTCAATTGGTAAAGATTCGTCGGTACTTTTGCACTTAGCGCGTAAAGCATTTTACCCTGCAAAAATTCCGTTTCCGTTATTACACGTAGACACTAATTGGAAGTTTAGCGAAATGATTGAATTTCGTGACCGTATTGCCAAAGAATACGGCTTTGAGCTACTAGTGCATAAAAACCCAGAAGGCATGGAAATTGGTATAAGCCCATTCGAGCATGGCTCTGGTAAACATACCGATATAATGAAAACTCAAGGTTTAAAGCAAGCACTCGACAAATATGGCTTTGATGCCGCCTTTGGTGGCGCACGCCGCGACGAAGAAAAGTCACGCGCTAAAGAACGTGTTTATTCATTTCGCGATAAGCACCACCGCTGGGATCCTAAAAACCAACGCCCAGAGCTTTGGAATACGTACAACAGCCAAGTAAATCCAGGTGAAAGTATTCGTGTATTCCCTCTGTCTAACTGGACCGAGTTGGATATTTGGCAATATATTTATCAAGAAAACATCGACATGGTGCCTTTGTATCTAGCTAAAGAGCGCCCAGTGGTTGATCGCGACGGCACCTTAATTATGGTTGACGATGAACGTATGCCACTTTTGGAGGGTGAAGTGCCAATGATGAAGTCGGTACGTTTTCGTACTTTAGGCTGCTATCCACTTACCGGTGCAGTGGAATCAACGGCCAGCTCATTAACCGAAATTATTGAAGAAATGCTGCTATCTACGTCATCTGAACGTGAAGGTCGGGTTATTGACCATGACTCGGCAGGCTCAATGGAAAAGAAAAAACGTGAAGGGTATTTCTAATGGCTAATCAAAATAACGACACATTTAACGAAGTAAAAGCAATCGGTATAGACGCTTACCTAGCACGTCAGCAAGACAAAAGCTTATTACGCATGCTTACCTGTGGCAGCGTAGATGACGGTAAATCAACACTCATTGGCCGCCTACTGCACGACAGCCACCAAATTTATGAAGATCAGTTAGCAGCGCTACATAAAGATAACGAAAAAGTAGGTAACGCAGGTGATGACCTTGATTTAGCATTACTTGTTGATGGCCTACAAGCTGAGCGTGAGCAAGGTATTACCATTGACGTAGCGTACCGTTACTTCTCGACCGCTAAGCGCAAGTTTATTATTGCCGATACCCCAGGGCACGAGCAGTATACGCGCAACATGGTAACGGGTGCATCAACCAGCGATGTGGCCATTATTTTGGTGGATGCACGTTACGGCGTGCAAGTACAAACTAAACGTCACAGCTTTATTTGTGACTCGCTTGGTATTAAGCAATTTGTTGTGGCTATTAATAAAATGGATATCGTTGATTTTGACGAAACTGTTTATGAAAAAATTAAAGCTGACTACTTAAAATTTGCCGAGCAACTTAATGTAAGTAACATTAAATTTGTACCTATGTCGGCGCTTAAAGGCGATAACGTAGTTACTCGTTCTGTACATACGCCTTACTACACCGATAAACCATTGCTAGAGTTATTAGAGGACTCGCCAGCAGCGCAAATCGACACTGACTTTGAAGCACGTTTACCGGTGCAATATGTGGCGCGCCCTAACTTAAACTTTCGTGGTTTTCAGGGCACGCTAGCCTCAGGCAAGTTACAAGTGGGCGATGCAATAAAAGTACTACCATCGGGCAAAACTTCTAGCATTAAAGAAATTGTTACCTTTGATGGCAACCTAGACAGTGCACAAGCTGGCCAAGCAATTACCGTTACGCTAAATAGCGAAATTGATATTAGCCGAGGCGATGTCATTGTACCAGCAAGCTCTACGGCAATAGTTACCAACCAGCTACAAGCTAAATTAGTATGGATGCACGAAACGCCGCTGCAACTAGGTAAAAGCTATAACTTTAAACTTGGTAGCAAAAACACCTCTGCTCAAGTTACTAAGATTGATCACACTATCGATGTAAATACCTTAGAGCATGGTAGCAGCGACACTCTACAGTTAAACGAAATCGCTATTGTAACGCTAGAACTTAGCGAAACTATTTTGGCTGATGAGTATCACAGTAATCACGAAACCGGCTCGTTTATACTTATCGATCGCTTATCTAACTTAACTATTGCAGCCGGTATGATAGAGCAAGTACTGCAAAGCCAAGCGCAGCAAAGTAACTTTAGTGCTTTTGAAGTTGAGTTTAACACTTTAGTACGCAAGCACTTTCCGCATTGGCAAGCGCTTGATATATCAAAGTTATAATACTTTTTTAGCCTGTTATAGGATATAAAGCATGGTAGATCAGCTCATTTTAACAGGCATTATGCTTACTTTAGTCGGGTGCCTTTTTGGCACTCGGCTTAATCCAGCATGGCTATTTGTGGGAGCCATTGGTAGCAGCTACTTAGCAGGGCTAATAGATTTAGAAAGCATGTTAGTTAATTATACTAACCCGTCGCTAATTACTTTGGTGTTATTAATATTAGTGTCAATTGCGATTGAAAAAACCACCCTTATTCAAAAATTAGCGCAATCACTATCGAGCGGTAGTTTAGTTAAATCAGTGACTAAATTGGGGCTTTCGACCGCGTTTTTATCGTCGTTTACCAATAACACTGCCGTGGTTGCCTCCTTAATTACCGCGATAAAAGACAACCCCAATCACTCGCCATCAAAGTTATTATTACCGCTATCGTACACCGCTATTTTAGGCGGCACTATTACCCTTATTGGCACATCAACCAACTTAATAGTAAATGGTTTTGCCGTAGATGCGGGCATGGCGCCACTGGGCTTTTTTGACTTTACCTTAGTAGGTTTGGGCGCATTAAGCGTGGGCTTAATCACTATTTTAGTCATGTTAAAATACTTACCCGACAACGGTAAAAGCGACCAAGAAGTCGTGCCTTTTTATCTTGAAGGTAAAGTACAAGCCGGTTCAAAGCTAATTGGTCGCACCGTAGAAGAAAATGGCCTGCGTGAACTTAAAGACTTATTTTTAGGCGAAATAATTCGCGATAACCAACGTATTTGTGCGGTCACGCCACAGCAAATAATTAAACAAAACGACATATTACTTTTTGTGGGCGATATAAAATCAGTCCCCCTACTTACGCGTTTCGATGGTTTAAAAGTAGTGCACGACAATCATCAAAAAGACATAGAGCACTTAGTAGAGGTTGTCGTAAGTCAGTCTTCAAAATTTATTGGTAAAACCGTAAAAGAAGCCCGCTTTAGAGAGCAGTTTCATGCGGCCGTTATTGCTATTCGCCGCGGCCACGATCGCCTGCAAGGTGGTTTAGGGCAAGTGCGTTTACAAGCAGGCGACTCACTAATACTCGCCCCGGGTAAAAATTTTTACAGCTTGCCTAATTTAAAGCGCGAATTTGTGTATATATCGGGGTTTGATTTACAAACTCACCTAGCGCCTAAACAGTCAAACATTGTGCTGCTAAGCTTTGCCGCTGTACTGGGCTTAAGTATTATTGGCTTAGTGCCGCTAGTTAAAGGCTTATTAGTATTACTGATTGGCTTTATGCTTTGCGGTACTATTAAGCTTAGCGAAGTAAAACGTCGCTTTCCTATTGAGTTACTCGCCGTAGTAGGCAGCGCCATAGGCTTAGCAAAACTAATGATAGGCACCGGACTTGCTGGGCAAATATCGGCGGCTATGTTTGTAGTACTTGGCGACTTTGGCCCATACAGCGCCTTTATCGCAATATTTTTAATGACAGTATTATTTACCGAGCTAATAACCAATAACGCCGCTGCAGCATTGTCGTTTCCGGTTGCCTATTCACTTGCCGTTGGCTTTAACGTAGACCCACTGCCATTTATTATGGCGGTTGCGTTTGGCGCATCAGCAAGTTTTATATCGCCGTTTGGTTATCAAACTAACCTTATGGTTTACAGCGCGGGTAACTATCGTTTAAAAGATTATGTAGTGATGGGCTTGCCCCTTTCTATTATTTATTCAATAACAGTATTAACCTTGATCCCGCTAGTATTTCCGTTTTAATACCGGCACGCACAGCATAAAGAGATAACTCACTATGGATGAAAATATTGTTTGGCATAACTACGCAACCACTAAAGCACAACGTAGTGAGCAAAAAAAGCATCAGAGCGCTATTATATGGTTTACCGGATTTTCGGGCTCAGGTAAAAGCACTGTAGCAAACGCGCTAGAAGCCGCACTTAATCAACAAGGTATTCATACTTACCTGCTCGATGGCGACAACGTACGCCACGGTTTATGTAAAGACCTAGGCTTTAGCGACGCAGACCGAGTTGAAAATATTCGCCGCGTAGGTGAAACGGCAAAACTTATGGTTGACGCTGGCTTGTTAGTGCTTACTGCGTTTATATCGCCTTTTAGAGCAGAGCGCGACATGGTACGTAGCTTAGTAGATGACAAGGAGTTTATTGAAGTGTTTATCGACACCCCACTCGATGTATGCGAAAGCCGCGATCCTAAAGGCTTATACAAAAAAGCCCGCGCTGGCGAAATTAAACACTTTACCGGCATTGATTCCAGTTACGAAATACCCATCAATCCAGAAATAATTTTAGATACCAGTAAAAACACCCTAGACCAATCGGTTGTTCAGCTGATAACGTATCTAAAACAACAGCACATAATATAGGTTAACCCCAATGAACCAAACCGAACTGCTAGAAGAAACCCTGATCCTTGCCCGCAAAGCGGGTAGCGCCATAATGGGAATTTATCAAAAGGACTTTAACGTTGAATACAAAGCCGATGAAAGCCCAGTAACCGACGCCGACTTAGCAGCTCATAAAATTATTGTCGCAGGGCTACAGCAGCTCACTCCCGACATTCCTATATTAAGTGAAGAAAACGCTGATATAAGCTGGGAAGTTCGCAAAGCATGGAAAAGTTACTGGCTAGTAGATCCTATCGATGGCACCAAAGAGTTTATTAAAAAAAATGGTGAATTCACCGTAAATATCGCACTTATCGAAAATGGCATTCCGGTTTTAGCCGTAGTAGACGCCCCAGCCCTTGGCGTATCTTACTTAGCAAGCGAAGCCATAGGCGCATTTAAAGACAAAGGCGATGAGCGCATAGAGCTAAAAGTAACTACCAAGCCAAACACAGGGTTAATACGCGTAGTTGGCAGCCGCTCACACCCCTCACCCGATTTAGCCGAATTTGTAAAACGCTTTGACGAGGTAGAAATGGTTTCAAAAGGCAGCTCACTAAAGCTGTGCTTAGTGGCCGAAGGCAGTGCTGATATTTACCCCCGCTTAGGCCCAACCTGTGAATGGGATACTGGCGCCGGCCATGCAATCGCCGAAATAGCCGGTGCAAAAGTGACTAAACTTGATGGCAGCCCGCTAATTTATAACACCAAAGATGAGTATTTAAATCCGTATTTTATTGTTTCAGCTATTGAAGAATAAAGCGCCTAGAGCTGCGGGCTTTTAGCTACTAGCAGCTCTATGTCAATTTAAACACCGTAGGTTGGGTTGAGTGAAGCGAAACCCAACGAATAACCGCTGTTAACCACAATATTTTAATCTTCCAATTTCACCTCAAAAAACACTTAAATCGGTGCGCGTAAAAAGTGTGTAACGCCTAATGTGAGTCCGTTTATTGTCATGTAGTTGTCTTTATGTGATTGGGCTTTAAAACCACACTTTAATAGTACGGCTTTTGAGGCGGGGTTATTATCTAGAACTAAGGCTTCTAACTTGTTAACTGCATAATGCTGAGCGGCTATGCTAATTAATTCGTTAAGGCAAAAACTGGCGTAGCCTTTACCTATGCTATTTTTAGCAACTCGATAACCCACTGCGGCAGTGTTTGTTTGCCCTGTTATATCTTTTAAATTTGCGCGCGCAACAATTTGCTCATTAACAATAAGCACACCCGAATAATGCGTACCTAATTGCATGTTTATAATGGCATCATAAATATGCATTTTAATGCCTAAATCGCGATAAAAGTAATCCTCTCTCGGCGGCAGCATTGATTCAAACCAAGCTTTATTTTCTGATTCAAATTGCAATAACATAGCTAAATGCTTAACTGACAAGGTTTCAAATATCACAAAAACTCCTGTTTTCAATCACTTTACAACCTAGGTGGAAAGTAGGGTTTACAATAATTATACTCTAGATTGCAGTGTGTAAACTTTAAACTTTATGGGGAAAAGCTATTAACCCCCTTTTTAATCGCACCTTTCCTGCTTATTATTTTTAACGTTGAGCTAAAGCCACTGCCATTCTCTGCTCACTTTTATAACGCTGTTGCAAATTAATTACAGGCGTAACTGGTACGCTACAAATAAGCGAATATTAAGCTAGTTTATCGAATGAAATCATTAAGTAAAAACTATATGCTTTGCCGTCATTATTATTCTAAAAAAAACCTGGTGAGCTTATGCCCCCATCTCAAGATGCTACGCATTTTAATGCATCTACAGCAAAACAGTCTTCTTGGACTTTACACGACACACAGTGGACGTTAAGCCTATTTGGTACCGCCGTTGGTGCCGGTATTTTATTTTTACCTATTAATATTGGTATTGGCGGTTTTTGGCCGTTAATTATTATGGCGTGCTTGGCCTTTCCAATGACCTTTTTAGCGCACCGCGGTTTAGCGCGGTTTGTGCTGTCGTCAAAAAATAAAGATGCTGACTTTACCGATGTAGTAGAGGAGCATTTTGGGGTGACCGCGGGTCGGCTAATCTCTTTGCTGTACTTTTTATCTATTTTTCCGATTTTACTTATTTACGGTGTCGGTTTAACCAATACCGTAGACAGCTTTATGGTGAACCAGCTTGGCATGGAGTCGCCATCGCGGGTGTTGCTTTCTGGTGTATTGGTTGCAGGTATGATTGGCTTAATGATGGGCGGCGAAAAGCTGATGCTTCGTGCTTTTGCTATTTTAGTTTATCCGCTTGTGGGCATATTGTTTTTTTTATCCTTGTATTTAATCCCTAGTTGGCAAATGCCGAATATGGCGCTGCCAGAAGTAGGCAGCTTTGGTAAAACACTGTGGTTGTCGATTCCTATTATTGTATTTTCGTTTAGCCACGCAGCGGCTATTTCGAGCTTTGTAAACGTACAACGCGGTCATTATGGTAATAAAGCGGTTGCTAAGTCTGAGGCGATATTAAAGCGCACCAGTTTACTGTTAATTACCTTTGTATTGCTGTTTGTGTTTTCGTGTGTGTTGTCCTTAACTGGCGAGCAAATGGCGGCGGCGAAAGCGGCAAATGTGTCGGTTTTATCGTACCTTGCCAATATTACTGACAATTCGTTTATTGCTACGCTTGGCCCATTGGTGGCGTTTATTGCGATTATGTCGTCATTTTTAGGGCACTTTTTGGGTGCACGCGAAAGCTTTACTGGCTTAGTAACTAAGCAGTCGAACATAAGCGCTAAAGTTGCCGATAAGGTAGGTGCTGTACTAATGTTTTTTGCTATTTGGTTTTGCGCGGTTAAAAACCCGAGCATACTCGATATGATGGATCAGTTATCTGGCCCTATTATTGCGATGATTTTATTTATTATGCCCATGATTGCTGTTTATAAAGTACCGGCATTACACAAGCATCGTAATCGTTTAAGCACCTTATTTATATTAGCGGTTGGCTCAATGGCGGTAATGGCTTTGCTTTACAGCATGCTTAAATAATACTAAATATACTGGCTATAAGCTTTTTAACACAAAAAAATGGCGCTCATTGAGCGCCATTTTTATTGACTATATTTTGCTATTTAATCTAGGTCTGGCAAGTTACGGCCATAGAATATTTCTTGCATTTCACGGGTCAGTTTAGAGCGAATTTCTTCCTCTTCTTCATCTGACAAATCATCCGTAGAAAGGCCGAACAAATAGGTATTTAAATCAGTCTCTTTTAACATCATTTTAGTGTGAAACAGGTTTTCTTGATACACGTTTACGTCCATCATTTGGTACGCTTCTTTGGTATCTTCTGTCATGAAGTTTTGAATTGAGCTAATTGCATGATCGATGTAGTGCTTAACGCCGTTTATGTCGCGGGTAAAACCACGTACGCGGTAGTCAATTGTTACTACGTCTGACTCTAGACTATGAATAAGGAAGTTTAACGCTTTAAGTGGCGATATTATGCCACACGTTGACACTTCAATATCGGCGCGAAAAGTACAAATACCGTCATCAGGGTGAGCTTCTGGGTACGTGTGTACACAAATATGGCTTTTATCTAAATGGGCAACCACTGAATCTGGTAATGGGCCTGGAGCTTCGTCAGCATCGTAATTTTGCTGCTCTTCTACCGGCTCTTCTGAAACCAAAATAGTTACGCTTGCACCTTGCGGTTCGTAGTCTTGGCGCGCTACATTTAAAATGTTAGCACCTATAATATCAACAACTTCACCTAAAATGTCGGTTAGTCTATCTGCACTGTACTGCTCATCGATATATTCAATATATTCTTTACGTTGTTGCTCGGTCTTTGCATAGCAAATGTCGTAAATACTAAAGCTTAAACTTTTAGTTAAATTATTAAAACCATGAAGTTTAAGTTTATCGAAGGGTTTGTTCATAATAAACCAACCTATAAATTAGTGAAATCTGCTCTAGCAGAATAAAAGTTCGCGGATTTTATACGAATTTTACTCATGGAAAAAGCGTTATTTTACTTGATCTTGCACAACTTCGTGGCTATGCGTAATTTTTACTGTTTTATCAAGCATTAATGCGACCGAGCAATACTTTTCAGCAGAGAGTGAAACAGCGCGTGCAAGGTGCTTTTCAGACACATTATTGCCCGTTGCTACAAAGTGTAAATTAACTTTGGTAAATACTCGTGGGGCAGTTTCGGCGCGCTCTGCCGTTAACTGTACTTCTACGTTGCTAAAATCTTGTTTGGCTTTTTTTAAAATGCTCACTACATCAACCGATGAACAACAACCGATTGACATTAATACCATTTCCATAGGGCTTGGTGCAGCACTGTCGCTACCACCGTCAAATACAACATTATGATTTGAATTAGAGCGACCAATAAAGGTATTACCTTCAACCCATTTTACATTTGCTTGCATTGTTATACCTCAAAAATTATTTTCTTGATTGTATACCAATCAGCTTTAATAAGTGAGCGCCCAGCAATAATATAAATTAGCTTGATCAAGGCACTTAAATTTATGCAAGGGTGGTAAAACCGTCAGCGCATTTAAAGCGTGCTACCGGAAAATATAGAAGGGTTGCGGGCTAAGAAACGGCGTTATCAAATAGGTTTTTAACCAAACCACCAAACTCATCAATAAACATGTGTTGCTCTACCGTAACAGGCCGCGAGGTGATGCTACTGAGGACTTCTTGTAAATCGTAAACTATGCCATCAACTTCACGCACAATTTGGCTACGCTGCTCTGTAGTGAGCTCTGTGTGCTGCTGACATATGAGCATTACGTTTTGTGCAATCACGTCTTCGATTAATTCCATAACCGTAGGTGCACCTGGTTTTATTTCACCCGGCTTTTCAAATAAAGCTAAGTTTTGAGTTAGGTACATAATTAAGTCGTCGTACCCTTGCCTATTTAAAACCATTACACGTATACCTTAAAAATAATTAATTCAGTAATTTAAGCAGAAAGCACTAATAATTACTAGCTTAGCGACATAGCTAATACAAAAAAAGCAGCCGAAGCTGCTTTTATAATTATTTAGTAGTAATTTTAGTCTATTTTTAAGCCTGGGCTTAATGTAGCTGGCATAGCAACTTTTTCAAGCTCTACTGATGCTACTGGGTATGCACAGTAATCGGCAGCGTAATACGCGCTGGCTCTGTGATTACCCGATGCGCCAATACCACCAAACGGTGCAGCACTTGATGCGCCAGTAATTGGGCGGTTCCAGTTAACAATACCAGCGCGAATACGGCGTAAAAAGTGCTCGTAGTCGGCTGCACTGTCGCTAAGTAAACCTGCTGATAAACCAAAGCTTGTGTCGTTGGCTTTATCAATTGCTTGGTCAAAGTCGTCAAAGCGGAATACTTTTAGAAGTGGTCCAAAATGCTCTTCATCTGGGAAGTCGCTAATATTTGTACACTCAATAATACCTGGTGTTACAAAGCCAGTATTAACTGTATGCTCAAGCTCTACCAATACTTGAGCACCAAGCTCAACAAGTTCGTTTTGCGCTTTAACCATACCGGCAGCGGCGGCTGATGAGATCATTGAGCCCATAAATGGCTGATCTGCATCGTCATAATTACCTACTTTAATCGCTTTAGTTGCGGTAATTAAACGCTCCAGGATTACATCACCTTTGCTACCCGTTGGTAAAAATAGTTTACGTGCACAGGTACAACGCTGGCCACTTGAAATAAACGCTGATTGAATAATATCGTGAACAACCGCTTTAGTATCTTCAACGTCAGTAATAATAAGTGGGTTATTACCGCCCATTTCTAGCGCTAAAATTTTACCAGGTTGACCCGCAAACTGTTCATGTAAAATATGACCTGTGCGCGAAGAACCCGTAAAGAACAAGCCATCAATACCTTTGTGAGCAGCAAGGGCTTTACCCGTTGCTACTTCACCTTGTACAAGGTTAATTACACCCGCTGGTAAACCTGCTTTTTCCCACAGCTTAAGCGTAAGCTCGGCAACTTTAGGCGTAAGTTCTGACGGTTTAAATATAACCGTGTTACCCGCTAAAAGCGCTGGCACTATGTGGCCATTAGGTAAATGCCCCGGAAAGTTATACGGACCAAATACAGCTACAACACCGTGTGGCTTGTGGCGGATCATTGCGCGCCCTAGTGGCATTGCATTTTCTACGTCGCCAGTGCGCTCTAAAAACGCTTTTTCAGAAATGGCAATTTTACCAACCATAGCACCCGCTTCTGTGCGAGTTTCCCACAGTGGCTTACCTGTTTCTTGTGCAATAGTAATGGCTAGCTCTTCGCTGTTTTCTTTTAATTGCGCTGCGAATGCTTTAACTATTTCTAAACGTTCAGCAAATGTTTTATCAGCCCAAGCATAAAACGCTTCGCGCGCTGCGCTAACTGCAGCGTCTACTTGCTCTGCAGTTGCTGAGTTTGCTTGGAAAATAACATTGTTATTGGCTGGGTTTACTGAACTAAATTCGGTTCCTTGGCCTTGTGACCATTGACCATTAATAAATTGTGCAGGATGAGTCATTATACTTTCTCCTAAATTAAATCGTGGTTGCGCTTACGCTATCGCCCGCTTGTAAATACAGTGCATCGGCTACTTGTTGCGTTATTACTATGCTGCTCATGCGCTCATCGAACGTCATAGGCACTACAGTTGCTCTAAAATCTGTAAGCTTTTCGTTGGCTAATAACACCATGGTGTCGCCACTTGGTTCACCTATTTCAACTTTAAAGTGTTTAGCATTGCGAATGGTGGCAATGTTATCTACTTTTGCTTCAACTGTGGGGCCGGCATCAAAAATATCAACATACCCATTAAAGGTAAAACCTTCACTTTTTAATAGCTCAATTGCTGGGCGTGTGTTGTCGTGTACTTTACCAATAACAGCTTGCGCATTTTTGCTGAGCAAATTAACGTAAATTGGGTACTTAGGCATTAATTCAGCAATAAATACTTTTTGGCCTATGCCTGTTAAATAGTCGGCAGTTGGAAAGTCCATTGAAAAAAAGTGCTCTTCTAGCCATTGCCAAAATGGGCTGCTGCCATTGTCGTCAGACACACCACGCATTTCTGCAATGACGGTTTGTGCAAAACGCTGCTGATGCTGCTTAATAAACATAAAACGCGATTTTGAAAGTAATTTACCGTTACTGTTTTTGCGGTATGCGTCTTTCAAAAATAATGTACATAGCTCTGTAGCGCCGGTGTAATCGTTACAAAGCGTTAAAATATCAACTGCTTTATATACGTTTAGAGTGCGTGAAGAATGAATCACTTTACTTAAATGATAGTGATAAAATGCATCATCTAAGCCAACAGCGGCTTCTATACCTGAGGTGCCAACTACTTCACCTGTTTCGGTGTCCTCTAGTACAAATAAATAACCTTCGTCGCCCGGCTCGGTAGCAGCTTTTGCAAATGAGCTAACCGAATGATCTATTTTCTTTTGCAATAACTTTTCATTATTAGGTAAAGAAGTAAAGCCATGACCCGATTCGTGGGCTATTTTCACTAATGCAGGGTAGTCACTTTGTTGGATTGGGCGAAGGATCATCATAAACCCGCTTACTCCCTTATATTATAACGGTAAATTAAAATTAGAGGGCAAACTAGGTCTGCCCTTAATAGATATTGTTTGGCTATGTTAAGCGCTTACAACACTGGCTACTGCTTTTTCAAAGCGTGCCATACCTTCACGAATGTCGGCTTCTGGGATAACTAATGATGGTGTAAAACGAACCACGTCAGCACCGGCAACTAATGACATAAGACCGTGCTCAGTACCTGCCACTAAAAACTCTTTTGCACGACCTTTGTATTGCTCGCTTACTACTGCACCAATTAATAAACCTTGGCCGCGAATTTCGCTAAACACGTGGTATTTATTATTAATTTCAGTAAGTAGTTGGTTAAATAATGCTGCTTTTGCTGTTACACCAGCAAGTACTTCTGGGGTATTTACAGTATCGAATGCTGCTTCGGCAACGGCGCACGCTAATGGGTTACCACCATAAGTAGAACCATGCGTACCTACTTTAAGGTGTTGTGCAATTTCAGTTGTGGTGATCATAGCACCAATAGGAAAACCGCCGCCCAATGCTTTAGCCGTAGTTAAAATGTCAGGAACAACGTTTAAACCTTGGTATGCGTATAAGTTACCTGTACGGCCAACACCTGTTTGCACTTCATCAAAAATAAGCAGTGCATTATGTTTAGTACATAAATCACGAACGCCTTGTGCAAATTCGTCAGTTGGCGAAACAATACCGCCTTCACCTTGTAGTGGCTCCATCATTACGGCACATGTTTTGTCGCTAATAAGGGCTTCAAATGCTGCCAGGTCGTTGTAATCACAATGTACAATGTCGCCTGGCTTAGGACCAAAACCATCTGAGTATGCCGCTTGGCCACCAACAGTTACGGTAAAGAATGTACGGCCGTGGAAACCTTTGTTGAATGCGATGATTTGTGATTTTTCTGCGCCAAATTGATCAAGGGCAAAACGACGCGCTAATTTAAGTGCTGCTTCGTTTGCTTCTGCGCCTGAGTTGGCAAAGTAAACTTTTTCGGCAAAGGTTGCATCAACCATTTTTTTAGCTAAGCGTAGTGCTGGCTCGTTGGTCATTACATTTGATAGATGCCAAAGCTTTTCGCCTTGCTCTTTTAATGCGCCTACTAATGCAGGGTGGCAATGGCCAAGACAGTTAACGGCAATACCACCAGCAAAGTCGATAAACTCTCGACCTTGTTGATCCCATACGCGAGAGCCTTCGCCTCGAACTGGAATTACGCTTGAAGGTGCGTAGTTAGGAACCATTACGTGATCAAATAATTCGCGATTGACTGTCATTTTATTTCCTCTTAATTGTGTACATCACAAAGCCGTAAATAGCTGTGTGGTAACCTGTAGCATATGTGTTTTTTAGCAAACTCAGTATAGCGATATTTGCATAAAAAGGGCTGTGTGGTTCAATTTTCAGACGCTTATTATTTCAGAAAACATTGATTATGTCTCTTCAAAAACTTTCATGTAACCCTTGATAATAAAGGGCTTGAGATATAATTTCATAGATAGTGAATAACTATTTGCTTGCTTTATGCAACTCGTTTTTAGCCAATAAAGCGCCTGAACAACGAGCGCGCCTCACTTTAAACGGGGAAATGTATTGAAAAGAGATAATAAAAAGTGAATGGATAGTCGCAAAAAAATTAACAAATTTAATCAATTTGAATAGCAAGATTATTAAAATTGCTTGCTTGGAGTGCTTTTAGCTCTTTTTTGGTGAACTTAAAGTACGAAAACCAACTAAGCGTTTCATCCGGTTCAACTAGCTGATGCTGCTTTAGCGTTAAGTACTGAGAGTAACATCGTGCTTTTAGCATTACCTGCGTTAAAGGCAGCGCTGTATCGCCTTTTTCTACACCATTAACGAGTTGCTGCATTACGCTATTAAACGGCAAATACTTAAAGGCCATTTTTTCAATTATTTTAGCGCTAATAGCCAACGACTGTTCGCTCAGTAAGGTGGTTAAAAATAAAGGGTCTGGTTTTAGCTCTAGCAATGCAGTATGCAAGCCTTTATTCGCTGTAGTGCGAGCAAATTGTACTTTTCGCTGCCAAATTTGCTCAAACACTTTTAAATATAAACGCACTAAGGCTATTTGCCCCACGTTTAATAACATCCCTAAAGTAAAAGCATGGCTTGGGTTAACCTCGTTAACTTCAGCAATTTTTTGTGCAGCAATAGCATTCGCCATGGCGCTTTCTTTTAAGCGCCTTTTTAGTAACGAAAAAGGCTCTGTGCTATAAGGCATCCAATGGCGCACTGCAAAAGTTGGTACTACTAGCTGTAAGTTATCTAGGCCAATATAACGCAGCGCTAAAGCGGGGCTATCTACTTTCACTGCGGTATTTTTGCTGCGCTGATTACGATAATAAGGCAAGTTAACTAAAGTAACTAACTCTCTGCCAAGCCAGCTTAGGTCGTTAACTAAGGGCTCTAAGCGCCCAACCGATGCGCTTTTTGTGGCTAAAATATCTAACATGGCACATACGCTGTCCTCTACACCTATGGTGTTTTGAATAACACTGTCTATATCGCTAAGCTGCTCAGACATCATTTTTTCTATTGCTTTATGCAGTTGCTCGCTCGCTGCTGCACGATATTTATGATGCGCGGTGCTTTTTAACTTGCGCTTTTGCTGAGCGGCAACCTCTACTTCAAGTAATGTGCGTTGCTTTAGTGGTTCGCCATAGTCCATTTCTAGCGTATGAATAAAGCCAATTTGTTGATGAGCAAAGTTATGACCAAGCAGCAAATCATGTGCTCGTTGATTAAGCATTTTAACAATACGCGGTTGCTGCACTATTTCGGTCATGGCTCTCTGTCTTTAATGTAATGATATTTACTTAATACTATAAGCTTAGAAGCGAGTTAAAAAGTTATCAAGTAACGCTAAACCTTGCTCAGTTAAAATAGCTTCCGGATGAAATTGTACACCTTCAAGTGCTAAGTCTGTATGTAATAATCCCATAATTTCGTCAAACTCACCTTGCTGGGTTTGTGTCCAGGCTGTTACTTGCAACTCTTTAGGCAGCGACTGTGCCTCAACAATTAAAGAATGATACCGACAGACCGTTAAGGGCTTAGCTAAACCTTTAAATACTCCTTGATCGCTATGGTAAATTGGCGATGTTTTACCGTGCATTACTTTTTTAGCACGCACCACCTTTGCTCCTAAGGCTTGGGCAATAGTTTGATGCCCTAAGCAAATTCCTAAAATAGGATACTGCCCTTTTAATTGCTCAACAATACTTAATGAAATACCCGCTTCGCTTGGGCTTTTAGGACCGGGTGATATAACAATATGTTGAGGATTTAACTGCTTAATTTGGCTAAGCGTTATTTGGTCGTTGCGCTTAACCAGTACCTCTTGATCTAAACGCTGAAAGTACTGTACCAAGTTATAGGTAAACGAGTCGTAATTGTCGATCATTAAAAGCATGTAATAAAGCACTCAAAATAGTTATTGTTTGCGAGGAGTTGTTGCATTTTGTATTCTAACTTAAGCATCTTTGAGTGTCAGTGCTTTGTATAGTGATATATAAGTATTTCCGTAATAATAATTAATAACGGCTATGTGTTGATTTATACTCAAGCAACCCCCAGCTCTAATATTATGGCGTACATAAATACCCATACAATCTGAATTTAACTAAACCCTAAGCGTGTTATTTTTAAAACACATTTATTACACGCACCGTTAAGGAGTACCTATGTTAGGCGAAGATCATTCATTAACTCAAGACTTTCCTGAGCACCTAAATACCATTAAAAAACTCAATAGCAATGATCCAGAGTTTGCAGATAAAGCCAAAAAATACAACGCGCTTGATAAAGAAATTCGTACCTTAGAGCTGCAAGACGCGCCTATCGATGACGAGGAAATGCTGCAATTAAAACATGACCGTGTGGTGTTAAAAGATTGGCTACATCAACAACTGTTAAAAGCCAGCTAAGCGCAATTTATACCCATTGTATTTAAGAGCCCTCTGACTTATGGGCTCTTATTACCCTTGCTTCTTAATATACACTGCCACCACCCTTGGTATAAATTACAGCGTTATAGCTATAACAGCCCTTCCTAATATTTAAAAAGCATTGCTATTAATTTAACTTGCAGACAAGCTATCTGTATCTAAGATAAATAACGTTAAGCTTATGTCTAAATACATACTCTCGATTGATCAAGGAACTACCAGCTCTCGGGCTATTTTATTTACCAAAGATGCCAAGGTAGTTGATACTGTTCAGCAAACATTCCCGCAGCACTTTCCCAATAATGGCTGGGTTGAGCACGACCCTAACGATATTTTACAAACCGTACTAAGTACCTGTAAAACAGTACTGGCTAATAACCAGGTTACAGCCGAGCAGGTCATTGCCATTGGTATCACTAATCAGCGCGAAACCACTTTAGTATGGAATAAAAAGACTGGCCAACCAATTTATAATGCCATTGTGTGGCAAGATCGCCGTACCAGCGAGTATTGCGAGCAAATACGTAGCGATAAACTCAGTAAAAAAATTAGCGATAAAACCGGGCTATTATTAGATCCGTACTTTTCAGCCACTAAAATTCGCTGGATTTTAGATAATGTTGCCGATGCACAGCAACAAGCGCTAGCCGGCGAGCTAGCATTTGGTACGGTTGACAGTTATTTACTGTGGCATTTAACCGCTGGCAAAGTACACCGTACCGATGCCACCAACGCCTCACGTACACTATTATTTAATATACATCAGCAATGTTGGGATGAAGAGTTACTAACGCAGTTTAATATTCCACACTCTATGCTTCCAGAAGTGATGGACAGCGCAGCCGAGTTTGGCAGTACCAGCAGTGAAATTTTTGGTGCACCGATTAAAGTTTGCGCTATGGCGGGGGATCAGCAAGCCGCATTAATTGGCCAAGCTTGCTTTAAAGAAGGCATGGCTAAAAGTACCTACGGAACGGGCTGCTTTTTAATGCTTAATACGGGCGATAAAGCCCTTACCTCTAATAACCGCTTATTAACTACTGTGGCTTACAGGCTCAATGGTAGAGTGACCTACGCTATAGAGGGCAGTATTTTTATGGCGGGTGCCACTATGCAATGGATTGTTGAGGGCTTAAAGCTACTTGAACATGCCGGCGACAGCGAGGCTATGGTCAAAGACGTGCCACTGGATCACGGCGTATTTTTAGTGCCTTCGTTTACCGGTTTAGGCGCCCCATACTGGGATGCCAATGCCCGTGGTGCTATTTTAGGTTTAACCCGTGATTCGGGCATTAGCACTATAGTAGCAGCGGCGCTGCAGTCTGTTGGCTATCAAACCAAAGATTTACAAAAAGCCATGGAAGGTGATGGCCTGCGTCCAAGTATTTTGCGCGTGGACGGTGGCATGGCAAAAAATAATTGGGCCATGCAGTTTTTAGCTAATATTTTAGGCGCAAGTGTGGAACGCCCAGCGCTAACAGAAACAACCTCTCTGGGTGTTGCCTATTTAGCAGGGCTGCAAACTGGGATTTATAAGTCAACGGAGCAATTAGCTACTATGTGGCAATGCGACCGTCGTTTTGAACCAACCATGAGCATAGATGAACGTAACGATTTATACGCAAAATGGCAGCACTGTATAGCACAAGTCACACTTTCAAATAACGCAACAAAAGACGACTGCTAATGCGATAGTGTTATTGGCTATTGATATGCCATCGCTTAAATTAATAAAGAGGTATTCAGTGAAATTACTCGATAATGAATATGATTTACTGGTTATTGGCGGTGGCGTTAATGGCACTGGTATTGCGGCTGACGCCGCCGGTAGAGGCTTAAAAGTATTACTGTGTGAGCAAAATGATTTAGCCTCTGCTACATCATCAAGTAGCAGTAAACTTATTCATGGTGGACTACGCTATTTAGAGCATTACCAATTTAGGCTAGTAAAAGAGGCACTTAAAGAGCGTGAAGTGTTATTAAAAAATGCCCCACATATTATGTGGCCGCTATCTTTTAGGCTGCCACATCAAGCGCATTTACGCCCTTACTGGATGATTAGAATTGGGTTGTTTATATACGACCATCTTGCCAAACGCATTACTTTACCCGCATCAAAATCAATTAAATTTACCCGCGATAGTATATTGAATAATACTATTACCCGCGGTTTTGAATACGCTGATGGCTGGGTTGATGATTCGAGGTTAGTTATTTTAAATGCGTTAGCAGCACAGCAAAAAGGTGCAACCATTTTAAGCCGCACGCGCTGTATTAAAGCAGTTCGCAATAACAATAATTGGAGTGTGACCTTAGAGCAACAAGGTAGCAAAAAGCAATGTTCTATAGTTGCTAAAGGAGTTGTTAATGCAGCGGGCCCTTGGGTTGCATCACTTTTTGATGAGGTAATTACTGGGCCGTCGCCACATAATATTCGCTTAGTTAAAGGCAGCCATATTATTGTGCCGCGTATTCACACTGAGCCGCAGGCCTATATTTTACAAAATAAAGATCAGCGTATTATTTTTGTTACCCCATTTGAAGATGACTATTCACTGATTGGCACTACAGATGAAGAATACAGCGACAATATAGCAGATGTAAAAATTAGCGATAAAGAAGTCGATTACTTAATTGGCATTACTAATAATTACTTTAAAAAACAACTTACTCATAACGACATAGTGCATACCTTTAGTGGTGTACGCCCCTTACTAGATGATAACTCATGCGACGCACAAGCCGTTACTCGCGACTACAAACTGATATTATCGAGCAATAATAACCAGGCACCACTGCTAAGTGTATTTGGTGGGAAAATTACCACTTATCGCAAGCTCGCTGAAAACGCAGTAAACGAACTCGCCAGCTTTTATCCGCATATGGGCCAAACATGGACAAAAAATACTCCATTACCCGGTGGCGACTTTTCATCAAAGGTAGTATTAAAGCAACAACTACAGGTAAAGTATGCATGGTTGCCTGAGTTTATTTTAAATCGCTTTATACGCAGTTACGGTACTGGCACTTATACCCTACTTACAGATGCCCAAAGCGTAGCTGATTTAGGCCAGCATTTTGGCCATGGTTTATACGCCACTGAAGTAAATTATTTAGTTAATAGCGAGTGGGCTCGCTGCGCCGAGGATATATTGTGGCGTCGTAGTAAGTTAGGTTTGCGTTTTAATACTGAGCAAATAACAGCGCTGAGCCAGTATATTCAAAATTATAATGGCTCAATACCGCTGTAAACATTTACCAAACTAGCTAGCCGGGGCTAAATGCTCATTAAGTGACGATTTTTCAGATACTGAAAGCGATTGCTTTGCTTTTGCTGCAAAATCGTAACGTACCAATACCGTTTTACCAACTGCACAGCAGTTACCTTGCTGGTGAGCTTCTTGGCGTAATACAAATGAGCTGGTACCTACATGCTCTACTGAGGTTTTAATGGTTACTTCATGGCCATAAAATAACTCACCAACAAACGACACTTCGACTTTGGCAATAATTAGCTTCCAGTCATGTGGGTTTAAATCTGGGGTAAAAAACCTAAAAATAGGCGCACGCGAAGCTTCAAACCATACAGGGAGTACGGTATTGTTAATATGTCCTAGCGCATCTGTTTCACTAAAGCGCGGCATCACTTTTTCAATAAACATAATAATCCAATAATAATTATATAAAGGTAAACTATGACGGACTTTATTCGCGTATACGATAACGCGCTCAGCAATGACTTTTGTGATAACTTTATCACTACCTTTTCTCAAAGCCCGCATATAAAACAAGGGATGACATCTGGCGGTATCGATTTAAATAAAAAAGATAGCCACGACTTGCACTTAAACAATCATCCGGAATACGTTGAGCAATTAAAACACATTCAACAAACCACTGCACAGTATGTTTTTAAATACATTGAAGAACATATTTTTATTATGATTGGTGCCTTTGGCCTAAAAGTGTATCACCCTAAAAGTGGCGAACCTGTTGACTTAACACACGCAAACTTTGATGAAGTGGGTAAACCACAACTGCCCTTATTAGTGCAGCAAATTTTTAGGCTAGGAAATATTCAGGCGCAAAAATACCAAGTTAATAAAGGCGGTTACCCGTATTGGCACAGCGAAGTTTATCCGCAGTTAAATCATAACGAGGCGCTACATAGAGTATTGCTGTTTATGTTTTATTTGAACGATGTTGAACAAGGTGGGGAAACGGAGTTTTATTATCAAAAGCGTAAAATTGCGCCTAAAAAAGGCACTATGGTAATAGCGCCCGGCTACTTTACTCACACTCACCGTGGCAATAAGCCAGTATCTAACGATAAGTATATTTTAACCTCGTGGGTACTGTTTAACCGCGCAGAGCAAATATACGGTGCGCCAAAGAGCTAGCGCACCTTTTTTATGTATATTAACCTAGTAGCTCATCAAACAAATTAAATAACTGATCAAGCTCTGCGGTGGTGTTGTAGTGCATGCAACCAATGCGCACTACGCCACCTTTATCAAGTACGCCTAATTGCTCACACAAACCTTGCGCGTAAAAGTTGCCGTCCCATACACAAATATGTTGCTTACCTAAACATTCAGATACAGCGCGCGGCTCTAAACCTTCAAAAGTTAACGCAAAAGTAGGCGTACGCTCATTTAAACGATCTAAATCATCTATACCAAACAATTTAATACGCGGGTAATTAACTAAGCGCGTTAAAAAGTATTCACTCAGCGCCATTTCGTGTTGCTTGGTTTTAGCAAAGGCAACACTTAACTTTTCGCGGCGTGAATGGCTGTCGTCAAGCTCGCTAATTGCTGCAATGTAATCAACCGCCGCTATAAAACCAGCCATGGCTTCAAAGCTTTGCGTGCCGGTTTCCCAGCGACCAGGCGCTACGTCTTTAGCTGGCTCAACTTTGTACGGGGTAAATCCTTCAAGGTGCTCTTTTTTGCCATAAACCATACCTAAATGCGGGCCAAAAAACTTGTACGCAGAGCAGGCTAAAAAGTCGCAATCAAGCGCTTGTACATCTACAAGTTCGTGCGGTGCATAATGTACGGCATCAACATAAACAAGTGCGCCTACGTTGTGGGCAAGCTCTACAATACGTTTAATATTGTTAATTGAACCTGTGGTATTTGAAGCATAAGTTACCGCTACCAGCTTAGTATTACTGTTTAGTAAACTCTCGAACTGCGCCATATTGAGTGTGCAGTCGGTTTCGTTAATAAGCGCAGTATTAACTTTAACACCTTTATCTTCTGCGGCTTGCTGCCACGACGAAACGTTAGAAAAGTGATCCGCGTTAGTGACAATAATTTCATCACCCGTTTGCCAGTCGCGTGAAATTGCGCGGCTAAAGCTAAACGTTAAGCTGGTCATATTCGGACCAAATACAATTTGTTGTGAGCTGGGCGCATTGAGTAAATCGGCAGCAGCTTGGCGAGCATTTGCCATTAGCTCAACGGTTTTATCGCTTGAGAAAAATGCTCCACCTAAATTTGAGTTGTAATAACCCAAATAAGCAGTCATAGCGTTAAGTACCGATTGCGGTACTTGCGAGCCACCGGGGCCGTCTAAAAACACGGGAGATTTACCATTAACGCTTTGCATTAATGCCGGAAATTGCTCACGTAATTGCGTTATATTCATGCTCATTCCTTAAGACGTTAATACAAAGCAATCCAGGTAACCTGGCTTACTGGCATCAAGTTTATTCATTGGAGTAGCGTTATGCCACACTTGACGGTCGTTAATTACTGCAAACATACCGTCTTTTATGGCCATTTTAAAACAGGGATCGGCTTGCTTGTTTTCGTATACAAGCAATTCACCGCCCTCTAAGTTTTCATGCGATACACCACATACACACACATGATCAAAACCATCTTGGTGCACGCCTTCTGGCGCTGCAGGCGTATCACTATCAATGGCTAACATACGAAATTGGTGAATTTCGATATCACGTTCTTCATCAATCCCGGTAATTTGACGAAACTCATTCACAATACTTTTCATGCCCGCTGACTCAAGTAGGCTTTGCTCTAAATTTTCGTAACTACGCTCAACATTACCCTGAAAGGTATTAATTGCATCATCTTGTACAAATGCTTTTGTTGCTTGTAGCTTTAGCTCACCATTTTGTAGTTTAACTACAGAGTAACGGCGTTTACGAAAGGCACCATCTGCATAAGGATTAGTCGGCAGGTTATCAAAAGAAGGCTTAACCAAATCAATATTTGTTTGGTTAATAAAACGCAGCTGCAGTAAATTCTGGGGGTTTAAAGCGGTCATAAAAATCCTGCTATAGTAATTATAATATTGCAGAGATTTTAATGCATGCAAAGAGGATTTATTGCTTTATTATTTAACTTCAAAACAATTAACCACCAAAATTAATACAATAAATGCAAAAAAACAACATTAACTATCTAAAATTTATTTTTGCCAATAAAAAACCCGCAAAAGCGGGTTTTTAAATAAGCTGTAAAAATTATACTGCTTGTTGAATGATCACGTTGTCTGCTTTTTTAGTGTAAGCAGGCATGCGATGGAAGTTCAAGTAGCGATATGTATCTGACGCTGTTGCATTGATCTTCGCTGCATATTCTTGATACTCAGCAGCAGTTGGCAATCGACCGATAATTGCCGCAACTGCAGCAAGTTCAGATGATGCTAAAAATACATTTGCACCATTACCTAAACGGTTAGGGAAGTTACGTGTAGAGGTAGACACTACCGTTGCTTTATCAGCAACACGTGCTTGGTTACCCATACATAATGAACAACCTGGAGTTTCTATACGTGCGCCAACACGACCAAAGATGCCATAGTAGCCTTCTTCAATTAGTTGGTCTTTGTCCATCTTAGTAGGTGGAGCAACCCAAAGCTGAGTAGGTAGTTGACCTTTAAAGCCATCTAGTAACTTACCAGCCGCGCGGAAGTGACCAATGTTAGTCATACAAGAACCGATGAATACTTCATCAATTTTCTCGCCAGCAACATCAGAAAGTAAACGCGCGTCATCTGGATCATTTGGAGCACAAAGAACTGGCTCTTTAATCTCAGCTAAGTCGATTTCAACTACGTGAGCGTATTCAGCATCTTTATCTGCTTCCATAAGCTCAGGATTAGCTAACCAGTCTTGCATTGCATTAATACGACGTTCAATCGTACGTACATCGCCATAACCTTCAGAGATCATCCACTTAAGCATAACAATGTTTGATTCTAGGTATTCAGAAATAGACTCTTTTGAAAGCTTAACCGTACAACCTGCAGCTGAACGCTCAGCAGATGCATCTGATAATTCAAACGCTTGCTCAACAGTTAGGTGCTCAACGCCTTCAATTTCTAGTACGCGACCAGAGAACTCGTTGATTTTACCTTTTTTCTCAACTGTTAATAAGCCTTGCTTGATACCGTAGTAAGGGATTGCATGTACAAGGTCACGTAATGTGATACCTGGTTGCATTTCGCCTTTAAAACGAACCAAAATTGACTCAGGCATATCAAGAGGCATAACACCTGTTGCTGCTGCGAATGCTACTGCACCCGAACCAGCTGGGAATGAAATACCTAATGGGAAACGTGTATGCGAATCACCACCAGTACCTACGGTATCTGGTAATAACATACGGTTTAACCATGAGTGAATAATACCGTCACCTGGGCGAAGTGAAACGCCGCCACGGTTCATGATGAAATCAGGAAGCGTGTGATGCGTGTTTACATCAATAGGTTTTGGGTATGCCGATGTATGACAGAAAGACTGCATTGTTAAGTCTGCAGAGAAACCTAAACAAGCTAAATCTTTAAGTTCATCACGTGTCATAGGACCTGTTGTATCTTGCGAGCCAACAGTTGTCATTTTAGGCTCACAGTATTGACCTGGGCGAATACCTGCAACGTTACATGCTTTACCAACCATTTTTTGCGCTAGTGTAAAGCCTTTATCTGATACTTCAGTTGCTGTTGGTACTTTAAATATATCAGTAGCACCTAAACCAAGTGATGTACGTGCTTTGTCTGTTAAACCACGACCAATGATTAGTGGAATACGACCACCAGCACGAACTTCATCTAAAATCACTTCAGATTTAAGTTCAAACTTAGAGATTACTTTATCAGTACCATGCTGCTTAACAACACCTTCGTATGGGTAGATGTCAATTTGCTCGCCCATGTTAAGTTCATCAACATTTAGCTCAATTGGTAAAGCGCCAGAATCTTCCATAGTGTTAAAGAAGATTGGTGCAATTTTATTACCTAGACATACACCGCCAACACGCTTATTTGGTACAAACGGGATATCATCGCCCATAAACCAAAGCACTGAGTTAGTTGCAGATTTACGTGAAGAACCCGTACCAACAACATCACCAACGTAAGCTAGTGGTAAGCCTTTAGTTTTTAATTCTTCTAGTTGGGTGATTGGGCCTACTTCGCCTGGTTTGTCAGGAGTGATACCATCACGTTCAATTTTTAGCATAGCTAAAGCATGTAGTGGAATATCTGGACGAGACCATGCATCTGGTGCAGGTGACAAGTCATCCGTATTTGTTTCGCCAGTTACTTTAAATACAGTAACTGAAATCTTTTCAGCAACAGCTGGTTTATTAGTAAACCATTCTGCATTTGCCCAAGACTCAATAATTTGCTTAGCGAATGTGTTACCCGCTTTTGCTTTTTCTTCTACATCGTAAAATGCATCAAACATTAATAATGTGTTTGAAAGGCCTTTTACTACAATAGGTGCAAGTGTGTCGTCATCAAGTAGGTCTATCATAGGTGCGATATTGTAACCGCCTAGCATAGTTCCTAATAATTCTGCCGCTTTTTCTTTAGAAAGTAGTGGAGAATTAGTTTCACCTTTAGCAACTGCCGCTAAAAACCCTGCTTTGATATAAGCTGCATCATCAACACCTGCCGGTACACGATTAGCAAATAAGTCGAGAATAAACTCTTCTTCACCAGCCGGTGGAGTTTTGATTAATTCAATAAGATCAGCCGTTTGCTGAGCATCTAATGGCGCTGGTACGATACCTAACGCGGCACGTTCTTCTACGTGTTTACGATATTCTTGTAGCACAATATTGCCCTCTTGGTGACGTGAAAATATTCGGTAGCGCTTCATAAGCGCAATGTTACCCAATACTTATAGTATTCTAACGCTTAATTATAAAGCTTTTGTAGGTAGATGAAAATCTATCCAGTTCAGCAACTGATTATACCGACTATAAGTATTATGAATAGTAGATAAAGTAAAATCAATTTCTATGAATGTTTATTAAGTAAGAATCATTAGTATTAATTTTTAATTTAAGTTTTTAGTAGGCATAAAAAAACCCAGCATAAAGCTGGGTTTTTGTAATTCAATCGATTTTATTAACGTAAAACTTTAACGTTTTTAATCGTTTTGATATGCGCTTCTACACGACGGTTTTCTTCGTGTGCTGCTTTAGTGTTCGCTTCATTTTTAAGACGCTCTTCACCTAAACCAACTGTAGTAATACGGTCTTCTGCTACGCCATCAGCTACTAATTTTTTAGCTACTGCGTCAGCACGTTTTTTAGATAACCACTTGTTGTAAGATGCTTTACCTACAGAAGAAGTATGACCTTCTAAAAGAACAGTTGTATCTGGGTACTCTTTTAAGAACTCAGCTACTTTATCGATATCGTTTAAGTACTGTGTAGATACTGCAGATGTATTATTAGGGAAAGTCACTAATAAGCTTACAGTTACTTCTTTATCTTCGTATAATGTACAACCTGTGCCATCAACTGCATCTGTCATTGGTGTGTTAGGACACTGATCATCTGCATCTGGAATGTTATCGTTGTCGCTATCTACTGGTGCAACTTCAACAATTACTGGCTCTGGAGCTGGTTGAACTGGCTCTTCTGCTACTGAACTTTGACCAAATAAGTAGTTAATACCTAGTTTAGCGTTCACATCGGTATAACCACGGTCAAGACCTTGATAAACAGATGTTTCTGCGTTAACAAATAAGCCGTCTGTAATGAAGTGCTGGTAACCAACACCTGCGTTTAAGAAAGTATTATCTGTTGCTACTTTTACTTCTTTAATACCAAATAAACCATAGAAAGGACCGCCACCAAAGTGGTAAAGTGCATCAACACCAAAACGCTCGCCGTCTACGTCGTTACGATTACCATTAGGAATCGGATTTTTAAGAAATGCATTAAAGTCCATATCTGCATACTCAAGACGTGCACTCCAGTAATCACTGAAACGGTAGCCAACTTCAGCACCCCAACTTGCAGATTCATTAACTTCCAAGTTTTGGTGCATGTTTAAGTTTTTCCAAGATGCATCGTAATAGTCACCGAACACACCAATGTAAAAACCTTCAGTTTTTTCTGCTGCAAATGCTGATGCGCTAGTTGCAGCTAACGCGATTGCGATTGTAAGTGATTTTAATTTCATTGTTTTCTTCCCATTTTAACAATTAAAAAATATAGCTAATTCTTTCTAGCTCAACCAGTTTTATTAATATTACCTGATCCTTTATTAATCAATACTTAACAAAAGATAAATTAATTCGTTTTCAACACTCTATATACAAGTATCAGT
Source organism: Pseudoalteromonas sp. 19-MNA-CIBAN-0066 (assembly GCF_040308705.1). Taxonomy (NCBI): domain Bacteria; kingdom Pseudomonadati; phylum Pseudomonadota; class Gammaproteobacteria; order Alteromonadales; family Pseudoalteromonadaceae; genus Pseudoalteromonas; species Pseudoalteromonas sp. 19-MNA-CIBAN-0066. The sequence goes on along the minus strand of NZ_JBEONZ010000008.1, from coordinate 54,761 downwards.
AAGTTTAGGACATATTAATTACTTTACCCAACCCCTAGATAATAAATACTATCGCTAGTATCTAAATTTATTAAATAACCATACCGACTTCACTAGCTGAGTTTATATTGAGCTCCAAGCTCCTAGCTTTAAATGCATATCAATAATATCAGCTCAGTTTATTGTGCTCAATAATAAAGCAGCGCTACGGCCGCTAAATGACCTTTAATAATCAGCAACTTAAATTTCAATCTAATAATTAAGTACCACAAAAAGTATAATACTCTTTATCGCTGCTAGGTGCATCCTGAAATTTTGCCAATTTGTCTGTATTTTCATAAGGTGTGTGCATAACCTGCATAAACTCATGCAGTAATTCACTTGAGCCAGTCTTATTATACTCACTAAGTATTTTTTCGATCACATGGTTACGAGGAATAACTCGCGGATTAGCTGCGCGCATTACGGTATAGCTGCGATCATCGGTACGTTTTTGCCACTTACCGGCCCACTGAACTAATACCACTGGTATGCTCACTCCACCTGTTAAAGACTCGGTTAGTGCATCAAACGTGTTGGTATAGTCGAGTTGGTGCTCTTTTAATAACTGTAATAGCTCTGCAATTAACTCTTTATCGGCTGTATCTGTGCCAGCTAAGCCCAGTTTTGTTGCCCACATTGCACTAAATTCAACATTAAATTGCTCAGCAAAACCATCTATTATTGGGGTCATTAACGCCACAGCTTGTTCGTCGTCATCATTTACAAGCGGTATTAAACTCTCAGCTAAGCGGGCGCAGTTCCAGTTAGCAATATTAGGTTGATTACCAAATGCATAACGCCCTTGCTTATCAATAGAGCTAAACACGGTATCAAAATCGAAGCTGTTCATCATGGCACATGGGCCATAGTCGATAGTTTCGCCGCTAACCAGCGTATTATCGGTATTCATTACCCCATGTATAAAGCCTACTCGCATCCAACTAACCACCAGCTCAACTTGGTTTTTAATCACTGCAGCTAAAAATGCTAAATAGCGCTCAGGTCCTGTTGCTTGAATTTTTGGGTAATGACGCTCAATAGCTAAGTCGGCAAGGTTTTTAAGCCCTTCAACGTCGCCTTGCGTTGCTAAATACTGAAACGAGCCAACACGAATATGGCTACTGGCTAAGCGTGTTACAATAGCGCCAGGTTGAGGTGGGTTTCTGTACACGGTTTCGCCACTACCAACCACTGCTAAGCAGCGCGTAGTTTTAATACCTAACGCTTGCATTGCTTCGCTCATTATATATTCACGAATTGCTGGGCCAAGTGCACAGCGGCCATCGCCACCACGAGAGTAAGGAGTGGCACCTGAGCCTTTTAATTGAATGTCCCACAACTGGTTTTGCGCATCCTCTACTGCACCTAGCAAATGAGCACGCCCGTCGCCTAAACGAGGTGAAAAATGTCCAAATTGATGCCCTGAGTATCCCAGTGCAACCGCTGCAATTGCTTGCTGTTCGTTGCCGCTAAAAGTACTGGCCCGTAATTCAGGAACTACATTAATATTAAACGCTTTAGCTAAGCTGTCGTTCCATAGTAATAGCTGTGGGGCGGCCACCTTAGATGGGCGATCTTCAATTGCAAAATTGTCGGCTACTTGTCTGTACCTTGGCATTAAATTCATAACTACCCTCTACTGTTGTTGGCTTATACCTACACGATTATCGCCTACACTGTAGGCTATAATTAAGCTTAGCTCTTGCATGCTCAAACCGCTTTGTTGTTGTAATTCATTAAAGAACGCTTGCGCTGCAGTTAACGACTTTTTAGTTTGTAAGCCACCATCAATAATTTTATGCGCGCGCAAATAACTCTCAACATCCCGCGATAATAAAAAGGTGTCTTTACCCAATGCACGCAAAGTATAAGGGCCGGTATTTCCACCCAAGCGTGCACCGTGTTTTTTTAAGTACGCCCACAAACCAATAATATCTTCACTTGGCCAGTCTGCAATAAACTGACTAAAGCTACCATGTTGCTGGGTAACCTCATGGATCATGAACGCATTTTCGGGGATCGTTTTTACTTTTTTATAATTACGAACAATGCGCTCGTCGCTGGCTTTTTGCTCCAACATATCGGGTGGCATCATTAATAATTTTTCAACGCTAAACTGCCAAAAAACCTCTCTAAAGCCTGCCCACTTGCTGTTAATAACCGACCAGTAAAAACCACTTTGAAAAACCTTGCGCGTAAACTCTTCCAGCCAATCATCATCACTTAAAGCTACTAATTGTCGCTTAGATGCAGGTTTAGCGAGTAATTGCTGTAGCATTTGTGTTGAGCCTTTTCGCTCTACTGCTCGCTGATAAATATCATTAAATTTTTCCATCTGCTTGAAACCTTATTTTGCAGTTACAAATTTCGCGCCGCGATTACCCCCTAGTTTAAGGGAAATCGTCCTTATACGTAACCGTTACCAAAATCGATGACACTATCTGCACTTAGCTGCTTGACACCCAGATGGCTAAAATGATTTAATCATCGCACTTACCCTATTTAATTATATTTGTATTGCTAGCAGTACAAATATAAAGGGCTGGAAGAGGTGCGTTATTCAGGTAGCGTATGTTAGGAGCACAAACTCCATTGAGCATACGTAAGGGGAATCAACGCCGAGAAACAACAATATTTGTGTCATTGTTGTTTCGGGCGACTAGGTTGAATCCTAGCGACTGTCACCAATAGCTATTTAAACGTAGCTTATTAGTTTGGTGGAGAGCTTCTGGTCTTAGTATAATAAGGCCGTGCGCCCTATTATTTAAGCCCATTCGCTCTTCGAATTATAACATACCCTACACGTGGGTATTTGTTCGAACGATGTTAATGCGGCTCTTTCCTATATAGCTTCTTAACTCACCGAACATTCTATAAGTTCGCGAGAGATGATCAAAAACTTTAATTTAGATGACTACTCAGTCTGGACGGCGCTCGTTACTCCGTTTAATCAAAACGGTACAATCGACTATGGTACCTTAACCACTTTGGTTGCTGAGCAAGCCGCTGCCAATAATGCTATTTTACTACTAGGCAGCACAGGCGAAGGCTTAGCCTTAACACTTAAAGAGCAACAAGCCATTGTTGAGCACGTGTGCCAATTATCGCCTAATGTACCCTTAATGGTGGCTGTAGGTGGTATGAACCTCAAACAGCAATTAGCCTGGGTTGAATACTGTAACCACTTGCCTATTCATAGCTTTTTACTTGGCTCGCCGCTTTATGCAAAGCCCGGTGTAATTGGGCAAACCCATTGGTTTGAAAGCCTTTTAAATATAAGTAAACACCCTTGTATGCTTTATAACGTACCAGGGCGAAGCGCTGTCGATATTCCAGTGGCAACCATTCAAAACCTACAACAACATAAAAACCTATGGGCACTTAAAGAAGCCAGTGGCAACATTGCGCAATTTGAAGCTTACCGTCAAGCGGCTCCTAACTTAGCTATTTTTAGCGGCGACGATGCGCTTATGCCCTACTTTGCCCAAGCCGGCGCTAAAGGGCTGGTATCGGTAGCAGCTAATGCTTGGCCGCTACAAACTCACGAATTCGTACAGCGTAGCCTAAGTGGCCAATACCCCAATTTATTTACTCAGTGGTCAAGCGCAATCAGTAGCTTGTTCACTGTAGCAAACCCCATTCCCGTTAAAGTACTCATGCATTTACAAGGGCGATTAACGAGTTCGTATTTACGCCCACCGTTAACTCACCTCGAATTAACGCAAACAACGTGCATTGAACAAGCAAACAACACCATTTTATCTTGGCATTAAACATAGGTTTTTATAATGAGCTGGTTAGAACTATTAAATAATTTAGAGTCGGGCGCAGTACGCGCAGCATCACAAAACGAAAGCGGCCAATGGCAGGCTAACGTTGCAGTAAAACAGGGTATTTTAGAAGCCTTTAAAAATGGTACAAACACCGAATTTGTCGGTGGCTTTGTTGATAAACATAACTTAGCGCCACAACAGTTTAGTGCCACCGATGGCGTACGTATGGTCCCGGGTGGCTCAAGCGTTCGCCGTGGTGCTTATGTAGCTAAAGGCACTATTATTATGCCACCAGCGTATGTAAATATTGGCGCATACATTGACGAAGGCACTATGGTAGATAGTCACGCTTTAGTTGGCTCGTGCGCGCAAGTAGGTAAAAATGTCCACCTTAGCGCAGCCGTGCAACTTGGCGGTGTGTTAGAGCCAATTGGTGCCAGCCCAGTGGTAGTTGAAGATGATGCATTTATTGGCGCAGGCTGCGTAATTGTTGAAGGCGTAGTAATTAAAAAAGGCGCAGTACTTGCCCCTGGTGTGCGTTTATCGGCCACAATTCCGGTTTACGACTGTGTAAACGAGCGCCAACTAGACAAAGGCGAGCCAATTCCTGAGTACGCTATTGTAATACCAGGCTCTCGCCCTGCTTCAAACGAATGGGCGCGTGCACAAGGTTTAAGCATGTCGTGCGCGTTAATTGTTAAGTACCGCGATGAGCAAAGTGATGCATCATTACTACTTGAAGAGGTTTTACGTTAATGAGCTTTTTGAGCACGGGCGTTAAAACGGCAATTAATGAATTATCAAGCCAACTCGATAGCCCATTTTTTGTTTACGACCTAGATACGCTAAATAGTCACTTGGCACAATTGGTCGCACAAACCGAGGTAAAACTTTGGTATGCGGTTAAAGCGAATCCGCTGTCTAAAATTATTCAATGCTTAGATAACGCCGGGTTTAATTTTGACGTAGCCAGTAAAGGCGAGCTTGAGCAAGTACTTGCTCAAGGCGTTAGTAGCGATCGCGTGCTCAACACCGGGCCAGCTAAAAGCCCAAAACAAATTAAACACTTTATTGAGCGCGGCGTACGTACTTTTGTTGCCGAAAGTATTAATCAAGTTCGCTGGCTCAATGAGCAAGCCAAGCTACAAAACTGTCAACTACAGGTATTACTGCGCGTACAGTTACGTTGGCCCGAGGGCGAAAAAAATCCACTAGGTGGCGATAGCCTCACGCCATTCGGACTCGGTTGTACAGAGTGGCAGGCACTTAATATTACCGACTATGACGCACTTAGCTTTGATGGCCTGCATATTTTTCAATGGGGAAATATGCTCAGCACGCAAAAACTCAGTGAGTTGTGGTCACAAATGATTGCACCACTTAGCCAACTTGCCCGCGATTTAAATATAAACCTTAAAATTTTAGATTTAGGTGGCGGCTTAGGTATTCCGTATACGCAAAACGACATAACGCTTAATTGGGATGACTTAATAACTGCCCTCGCTAAAATTAAAAAACAGGCGGGCGTTGAAGAGTTATGGATGGAGCTTGGCCGCTATGCCGTGGGTGAATGCGGACATTACGCAGCCCCAGTAGTAGAGCGCAAACAAAACTATGGCCAACAACAAGTTATTTTAAGTGGCGGTATAAACCACTTATTGCGCCCAGCCGTCACCAGTCAAGACTTTCCAGCAGCATTACTACGAGATTCACACACACCAACCCAAGCTATGAGCTTATACGGGCCACTTTGTACCGCACTCGATAGCTTGGGCGAGCACGCATTACCAAGTGATCTCAATGAGCACGACTGGTTGGTGTTTAGTCAATGTGGTGCCTATGGCTTTAGTGAAAGTATGCCGTACTTTTTATGCCACGAACTTGCTGGCGAATATGTTTTAGAACAAAACAAACTTAGCTGTTTGCGTGCAGCCGAAGATGCCAGTTATTACTTGAGATAATGTACCTAAGATAATGTACCTGAGATAAAATTAAAATGTTGAGATACTCATGATCGCCTCACCAATTAGTCAAGAAAACATCGTCGTTGGTGAAGTTGCCAATGGCTTACCACTCACTATTCCTGTGTATCGTTTAAAAGGCGATGGCACGGGGCCAAGTGTGTATATTCAGGCCAACATGCACGGAGCTGAAGTACAAGGTAACGCGGTAATTTTTCAACTACTTGAACAATTAAAGCACCTTAATCTTAAAGGTGATATTACTTTAGTGCCTTATGCCAACCCTATTGGTTGCAATCAAAAGTCGGGGGAATTTACCCTAGGTCGGTTCGACCCTATCACCGGCACTAATTGGAATAGGATGTATCATTATAATACTGATTTAGTCACTCAGTTTGCACAAAACCATATGCAATACGACGATGCCATATTAAAAAGCGCGTTCAAACAGGCACTTATTGACGAAGTTGACAGTAAACTTAATGGCCCTGCTTATTTACTCAATACTGGTAAACGCATTGCGCTTAACTTACAAAAGCTCGCTCACCAAGCTGATATAGTACTGGATTTACACACAGGTCCTATTTCAAGCAAGCACTTGTACTGCCCAACCTATGCGACTAATAGCGCTCGCTACTTTAATATTGAGCACGTACTGCTTATTCCAAGTGACTTTGATGGTGCGATGGATGAAGCAAACTTTTGTCCGTGGTGGCATTTAAGCGAAGCACTGAGCAAACAAGGCCGCGAGCTCAGCATACCTGTAGAAGCTTTTACTGTAGAGCTAGGCAGCCAAGAAAAAATAGACTTGAGCGAAGCACTGAACGATGCAAACAGTATTTTAAGTTACTTAAATTATAAAGCCGTATTTGTAAATGCGCCCCACACTCCAGCTAACATTACTCGCTACGCGTGTCATTTAAACGATTACTTTGCTTACTACGCGCCCATGGGCGGAATGGTTGAGTATATTGCCCCCCTAGGCGGGCATATAAAAGCCGGTGAGCCAATTGCTAAAATACTGCGCATGGAGCGTTATTTAAGTGAGCAACCACTACAAACACTTTCCCTTGAATCTGACGCTATTGCCATACTGCATTTTGCCTCGGCGAGCGTTAATCAAGGCACTGAACTGTATAAGTTTTTTACTAACGTATTTGAGCTTTAAGCTCTCCCTTCTCATTGCGTGAGAGTAAGTTAACTATAGTTAATTTGCATTATAAAAGCGGCTTAGGCCGCTTTTATTTTGATCTAATTATACTAAATATACGTAAATTCAGTAAAAGTTCACCGTTACATATGTAAAAAGGCGTTATAATTAAATTAACGCATTAAACCATCAATACTCACAAAGGAATTACAATGAGCTGGCGATACTTGATCATACTTTCAACATTAGTTAGTACTACTGTTTTTGCTGAAGAAAAACCTAAAAGCAATGAGCAAAATAGTAATATTGAGCTGGTAAAACAATGTATTTTAAATGAAGTGATTGGTGGAGACGGCAAGCAAACACTCGATCAGCTTCGTAAAAAGTGCTCCGCTCTTGAAGAAGATAAGCAACTTACCGCCATCGATAAGCGCAAAGCACGAGAAGCAGTAAGCCAAAAAAACCGTAATGTGATTACGCCACATAAACGTAACTACATTTTACCTATTTCATATGTATCGCATCCGAACAATAGCTCGTTTGAAACATTTGACGAGCTAACTGGCGAAAAAAATGACGAGCCACTCGATAACTTAGAAGCCAAATATCAGCTTTCAATTAAAGTGCCTCTATTCAATGACTTTTCAGATGAAGACCAAGCTATATTTTTTGCCTTTACATTACAGTCATATTGGCAGCTTTATAACAAAGAAAGCTCATCACCTTTTCGTGAGACTAACTACGAGCCAGAGGTTTTTTGGGTTAACTATTTAGATCCAGAACACGTTCCTTGGGGCGACGAAATGGCTGTTGTTTTGGGTATTTCGCATCAGTCTAACGGTAATAGTCAGCCAAATTCACGTTCATGGAACCGTATTTACGCTAACTTTATTTGGGAAAAAAATGGCTTTGTATTTAACTTTAAGCCTTGGTATCGTATTTCAGAAAGCGAGAAAGAAACACCTTTAGATCCAAGAGGCGACGACAACCCTGACATTTACAAATACATGGGTTACTTTGAGTTTAGCGGTGCGTATCGCCTTAATGAACATGAATTTAGCTTTATGACCCGTAACAACTTAAATTCAGACAATCGCGGTGCATTACAGCTCGATTGGTCATTTCCGCTTTGGGGCCGAGTGCGTGGTTATGCACAGTACTTTAATGGCTATGGCGAAAGCTTAATTGATTATAACGCTGATATAGAAAGAATTGGCGTAGGTATACTACTTACCGATTTACTTTAATTAATTAGCGATTAAATTAAACAAATTAAAAAGCCAAGCATCGCTTGGCTTTTTTCGTGCTTTAATTTAACTATAAAGTGCTAACAGCTTATTTTTTTACTACAAACTGCCCTTCAAATTCAGCCACTACCTTATCACCATCATAAATAATAACAGGTACTAAATAGCTGGCTTTACCTTCAGTTTCTAACTCGCTGAGCTTACCCTTACAGCTTTGTATATCAACACAGCCGCGTGGATCACTGCTAAGCGGTTTTAAATATTTAATATTGGCATCGGCTAATACAATATTTCCTTCAAGCCCTGCTTCTTTTAATGCTAAGTAGGTTGCGCCCCACCCCGTAAGGGTTGCTAAGCTATAAATAGAACCAGCAAACATAGTGTTATGCAGGTTTAAATTAGCATCTAAATCTGCGCTAGTCGTAAATTGCCAGTCGGTATAGCTCTCTACTTTAATGCCCATTGCATCACTAATTGGGATTGATTCACGCCAGGTGTTTTGCAGCACTTGAGTCCAGTTAGGGTGGCGAAACCAGCCTGGCTCTGATGGCTTTTGTTTTACCATTTTATAGTGTTGTACATCGCCGTACGCTAAATGCGCTTTTTCTTGTGTTTCATAACCATGGCGCTTATAAAATTCGAGTGCGCGCTCGCGTGCAAATAACACCAACTCTGCAGCGTCTTGTGACCATGCTATTTTTTCTAGGTCATGTAATAAACGACTACCAATATGCTGATTACGACTTTCTTCAGCTACAGCCATATAGCGAACCTGAGCTTGTTGCTGGTTATTAAAGTGCAGCCGCGCCACCCCTAATACTTTACCCGCTTTATTTTTAATAAAGCGATGCTCGGCATCTTGTTCTAAATCATCCTGTTCAGAACCACGTGGCTCACCCCAAGGGGCACGTAAAATTTCCCAACGTAATTGATAATAGGCTTGCCAATCTTCACTACTTTGCGGTGTACTTACCTGAAACATACATACTCCTGCTGTTAAGCCGTAAATAAAATACAACGTCACTTAATTATGGCAAATACCATACTCCATCTAAAAAAAACTGCCAATACGACTTTGGTGATGGCAAATACAAAGTGTAAAAAATTAATGACAAAAGCCATTGCGCTTTGCTTGGGCTAGTTTATGCTGGGCAACATGAGCGAATACATAAACCCTGTAAATGGCCTGATTAATAGCTATTTTATTGAAAATAGCCACAGTATTGGCCAGTTACTTTATTGGCATAAATATGGGGGCGATCACATTCAAGTACGCCAACATCAGCAACTGCGTTGGCTGCTAATAAATGACACTCTGCAATCTGTGGTAACGCAGCAGCAACCAAGCAATTTATTACTGCCACACTTACAGTGCTTAGCACAGCATTGGCACACATTAAGTACCCCTAAAAAAGTACTCGAACTGGGGCTTGGCGGCGGCGCAATTCGTAATTATTTGCTGCACCAATATCCACACGCAAAAATCACCTCAGCTGAAATAAATGCAGATATAATTAGTTGTTATAAAAAGTTTTTTACTACGCAGCAAGTGCCTAATAATAATACACAGCGGTTACTTTGTGAGGATGCTCAGCAAGTACTGGCGCGCGCCCGCAACATAGATTGGATTATTTTAGATTTATTTAGCCAAATAGACGCACCACGATTTTTATTCGCACCCGCTTTTTATCAAAAAATACACGCAGCCCTTAACAACAACGGCACGCTATTTATTAATTTTTTATCGCAACATGAGTCGCAATTAAAACAGTTACAGCAAGTATTACTTAATGTATTTGGTTATAAAGTTAGCCCGCAAAAGGTAGCAGGCTATATAAATCATATTGTGGTGATCACTAAACAGCTAAATTAAAGGTTACTGGCCCATCGTTACACAAACTCACTTGCATATCGGCACCAAACTCACCGGTAGCAACCGTTAAATTGAGCGCCTTGGCTTGCGCTACAAAGTATTCGTATAACTCATTAGCTTGGCTTGGAGTTGCCGCCGATGAAAAGCTAGGTCGCATGCCCTTTTTAGTATTTGCCGCCAAAGTAAACTGCGATACTACCAACAGCTCACCAGCAATATCTTTTAGACTTAAGTTCATTTTGTCGTTTTCGTCAGTAAAAATGCGGTAATTACTAATCTTATGCAGCAACTTATCGGCCGCTTGCTCGTCATCTTGTTTTTCAACACCCAACAACACTAAAATTCCTTGGCCAATTTCGCCAACTACTTGGTTATTAATTTCTACTTTGGCATGTTTTACACGTTGTATTAAACCTTGCATTTTATAGCGTATCCTTTGTATTTTCTTGCTCGTCTAGCTCTATTTCGGGCGTGTCTTCAATATTTTCAGGGCTAATACACGCCGTAAGCTCAGCGCCTAGCAACACCACTATCCACGACAAATATATCCACATAAACAAAATAGGAATGGTAGCAACTGCACCATAAATAACTTCATAAGATGGAAAGTGGCTAATATAAAGCGCAAAACCTTTTTTAGTTAACTCAAACAACATGGCAGCAAATAGTGCACCTGGTATCGCCGCTTTAAACGAAACCCGAGTGTTGGGCACCAAGGTGTAGAGCATAATAAAACCCACCATAGAAATGCCGTACGGCAATAACTTTAATAAAAAGCCACTAAACCCCGGAATCCCCTGATCAGCAAACGACACCAACGATACAATATACGAAGTAACTGCAATACTGCCGCCTAAAAATACGGGCCCTAAACTAAGTACCATCCAATAAACGGCAAACGAAATCATCATTGGACGCTTTTTCTTAATTCGCCAAATACGGTTAAGCGTGGCATCAACATTACGAATAAGTAACAAGGCAATAGCAGCTAAAAAGCCAATGCCCACTGCGGTCATTTGATTTGCATTGCCCGCAAACGAGCTAATATGCTCTTTAATAACATCTGACGAAGTAGGCACAAAGTTAGTAAATAAAAAGCTTTCAATTGCTAATCGAGTTGATTCAAACCCCGGAAAAGCCGAAAATATCGCCACACCTACGGCAATTAATGGCACCAAAGACAGCAAAGTTACATAAGCTAAATAGCCCGCGTTAACGGTTATTTGGTCATCAATACAGCGGTTAATATATTGCATCCACCAGCCGGGTTGCTGCCGTAAAAAAGATCCAACTTGCTGTTTATAATAAGAGAGCTTATCGTTCATAACATTGACTTGTGCTAATATAATTTTGACCATAATAACAATCAGCACCATAATTTACAGCATTAACACACGTAAATAGGAAACCAAATGAAAAAACAAACATTACTGAGTGTTACCGTACTTGCACTTGTACTAACATTATCGGGTTGCCAGTCAGCTTATTACTCGGCCATGGAAAAAGTAGGTGTTCACAAACGTGATATTCTTATTGACCGCGTAGAAGAAACCAAAGACTCGCAACAAGAGTCTCAAGAAGAGTTTAAATCAGCGCTTGAGCGCTTAACTACACTTATTGATTTTAATGGTGGCGAACTGCAAGACACTTACAATCAGTTAAACGATGACTATGAGTCGAGCTTAAATGCCGCTAACGAAGTGTCAACTAACATCAATAAAGTAGAAGACGTAGCAGAAGCCTTATTTGATGAGTGGAGCGATGAGCTAGAGCAATATAAAAGCGCATCACTTAAACGTGAAAGCAGTAAAAAGCTAGCCGCGACTAAGCGTCAATTTGATCAGCTATTACGCTCAATGCGCAGTGCAGAGAGCAAAATGGAGCCGGTATTAACATCGCTTCATGATAACGTTTTATACTTAAAGCATAACTTAAACGCACAAGCGGTATCGGCTATTAAAGGCGAGTTCACTAACCTTAAACGCGATATACAATTGCTTATGAACGACATGAACAAATCGATTGCCGACTCAAATAAATTTATTGAACAAATGAATAGTGCCGGTTAATTAGCTGATATTATATTTAAATTTGCCTGCATTATTGCAGGCTTTTTTATGGCTGCATGGCTGCTTTAGCACTATTTAAAACGGATTTAATTATGAAACACATTACCCTTATAATCTTTATAAGCTGTTTTTTATCAGCGTGTAGTACACCTAACCAGGTGCAAAAAATAGCTGATAAAAACTCAGTTATTGCTGTTAACAACCAAACAGGTCGTTACCATAATTTATATCAAGGCAAAAAGGTTTACCCAACCACCTGCGAGCAAAACTGCTACCCGCCACATCCGAACTTGATTTGCGAAACACCCAGCAGCAACTGCCAGTATCAAGGTAAGCAAATTAAGCCGCAGCTCAATACCGGTTATACGGTTCGTTGGTTAGGGCATGCCAGCTTTGTGGTCAGCACACGTAATGGGCAAAATGTATTATTTGATCCGGTTAGTGAGCAGTTTGATTCACCGGTTGATTTAGGCTTTAAGCTTGCAGGTGGGTTTTATCGCAAACCCGGAGCATGGCCAAATAAGCAAACACTTGAAAACATTAACGCCGTTATGTATTCGCATATTCATTATGATCACTTTAATAAAGCAGATATTAAAAAACTGGGTAATCAACCACGTTATTTAGCCCCGCTAGGCATGGCAGATAACTTCCCAACGGGTGGCTTTAATATTACTGAAATGGCGTGGTATGCAAAAACCAGCATTGAGGACTTAACCATACACGCAGTGCCTGCACATCACTTTAGTAATCGGGTGCTTATTCCCTATATTTACGAAGATGATAATAAAGATTCTTGGAATGGCTGGCTGCTTGAACAAAATGGCAGCACCTTATTTTTTGCCGGCGATACTGGCTATTCAAAACACTTTAAAGACATACAACAAAAATACGGTGATATAGACCTATGCCTAATGCCAATTGCCTCTTATTACCATAAAACCAACGCTAAAGGGTATCGATACGTTCATACTACGCCAGAGGATGCCCTCAATGCGGCCACAGAGCTTAATTGCAAAGTAATGATACCATGGGGATATGGCAACTCAAGTTGGCAAATGGGCGATCACAGCAGCCACTCAGCGCTATCGCGCTTACTGCATATGTATAAACAAATGAATGCACCAGTACCGCTGTATATTTTAAATGAAGGCGAAACAATTAAACTTTAACTAATGCACGTAGGTTGGGTTGAGCGCAGCGAAACCCAACGAAAAATACCCTACCAACAAACACTAGTACTTAGCCTTATCGGCTGTTGATATATCTCTTCTTTCAGTATAAAAGTATTAAAATGTTTAGATAAAATCACAAAACGAAATTTTATTTTGTTAAATTTATTCATCAAAGGACATAATGAACTCTGCAATACCAGGTGGTAGAGTAACCAACTTATTTTCAGTACCTTTCCAAAATAACCTATACTCATTTTGCCATTTATCTTCATGTGACTTTAAGTAATGATTCCGTTGATGAGAGTCTGTGTACTGGCAATTCTTCATTTTTCCTTTTTTACCGAGTTGTTTATCGATCACTTTTCTCAGGTGCTCAATGTCTAGAATTTTCACACAACATTTCTTACCCATTTTTCTTGCGATTTCTGGAGAAAACTCATTACAAAATGAAAGTATTAAACCATCTTCATTATAGTAACTAGCATTTATTATATTTGGAATTTTCCTACCATTAAACGAACTACCTATAATGCTGAGCCCTTTCACTTGTGCCCCAGTCGCAATATGAATCATAGGTGATAAGCTTTTTAGATCGACTATAGAATCGTGAATTAGATTTTCATCAGGAGTATAAATACCATCTCTTACACCCCTGATATATGTACTTGCAACTGATATAGGAACATCTCCCCCATTGACCCAAGAATCTGACCACTCTACATAAGTTAAATATAGATATTTTTCCATTTACACCTCACTAACTTAACAGCATCATATAAAAAATATGAACATATTTTCCATTTACTACATCTCTCTCCGAGACATAATAATACTTTGATAATGTTAAAACTTATCAGTACCTAATACTATAAACAATCGTTATCGATTTTTATGATCGTCAAAGTTTACTTAATTAACCTTCAAACCACCCCCCCACAAACACAAAAAAGCCGCTGTATTTTGCAATACAGCGGCTTTTAAAATCATTATTCTAAATTAATAGATTATGACTTAGGCGCACGACCCGCACGTTTACGTTCGTTTTCTGTAAGATGACGCTTACGAATACGAATGTTTAGTGGCGTTACTTCAACTAACTCATCTTCATCAATAAACTCAAGCGCTTGCTCAAGTGAATAGTTTAAAGGTGGAGAAAGCGTTTGTGCTTCATCTGTACCAGATGCACGTACGTTAGTTAACTGCTTACCTTTAAGGGCGTTAACTGTAAGGTCGTTATCACGGTTATGAATACCGATAACCATACCTTCGTAAACTTCAACACCGTGACCGATGAATAAACGGCCGCGCTCTTGTAAGTTAAACAATGCGTTAGTCAGTGCTTTACCTGTAGCATTTGCAATGATTACGCCGTTTTTACGAACACCGATTGAACCGCCTTTATGAGGACCGTAATGATCGAACGTATGGTACATAAGACCAGAACCCGAAGTAATTGTCATGAAATCAGTTTGGAAACCAATTAAGCCACGGCTTGGGATAATAAAGTCTAAACGCATACGGCCTTTGCCATCTGGAGACATGTTAGTAAGCTCACCTTTACGTAGGCCAACTTGCTCCATTACAGAACCCTGATGCTCTTCTTGACAGTCAATTGTTACTGTTTCAAACGGTTCTTCTAATACACCGTCAACAGTACGCAAAATTACCTCTGGACGAGATACAGCAAGCTCGTAACCTTCACGACGCATATTTTCGATTAAGATACCTAGGTGTAATTCACCACGGCCAGAAACACGGAAGCTATCTGGGCTAGCAGTATCTTCAACGCGAAGTGCTACGTTGTGTACTAGCTCTTTGTCTAAACGCTCACGAATATTACGTGACGTTACAAACTTACCTTCTTTACCACAAAACGGTGAGTTATTTACAGAGAATGTCATTGTTACTGTTGGCTCATCAACACTTAGTGGTGGTAATGCTTCAACGTTAGTAGGACAACAAACAGTATCTGAAATCTTAAGCTCGCCAATACCGGTTACAGTAACAATGTTACCTGCATAACCACGGTCTGTTTCAATACGCTCAAGGCCTAAGTAGCTTTGTACTGTACCAATTTTACCGTTACGTTTAGTACCATCAGCACTAATAATAGTTACTTGTTGGTTTGGAGCAACAGAACCACGCTTGATACGACCAACACCAATTACACCCACGTATGAGTTGTAATCAAGTTGAGAAATCTGCATTTGGAAGTCACCTTCAGGATCTGCATCTGGTGGTGATACTTCGTCAACGATCATTTGGAACATGGCATCCATGTTATCAGATGGCTCGTCTAAATCTAATGTTGCCCAGCCGTTGATTGCTGATGCATAGATTACTTTAAAATCTAACTGCTCGTCAGTGGCGCCTAAGTTATCGAATAAATCAAAGATTTGATCCATAACCCAATCAGGACGTGCACTTGGCTTGTCGATTTTGTTAATTACTACGATTGGCTTTAAACCTTGCGCAAATGCCTTTTGCGTAACAAAACGCGTTTGTGGCATTGGGCCTTCTTGAGCGTCAACAATTAGTAATACTGAGTCAGCCATTGAAAGTACGCGTTCCACTTCACCACCGAAATCGGCGTGTCCTGGAGTATCTACGATATTAATGTGGTAGCCGTTCCATGAAATAGCGGTGTTTTTCGCTAAAATGGTAATACCACGTTCTCTTTCTATATCGTTTGAATCCATCACGCGCTCTTCATTACCGCCGCGTGTTTCTAATGTGCCTGAAAACTCAAGCAGTTTGTCAACCAGTGTAGTTTTACCGTGGTCAACGTGGGCGATAATTGCTATATTTCTTATCTTTTCGATACTCATTAATATTCACTCAGAGAAATTGAATCTCATTGATCCTGCAGGGGCTTACGCACTCACCTGCGTTTTCACGAGATGTCCCAGCATAGGATTTAAAAGGGCGCATATTATCCCTTATAAATGGAATGGATGAAAGTTTATCCAAAATAAATTTGCAAACTTTCTGGTTTTTTTATTTAACCTACTGTTTTAAATTAACTAATTATAAAAATAAAATTTTTAATATTTTTATAAAAACCTCCACTTTAATGACTTTATTGCTATTTTGGTCAGTCTTTTGTATTTACTTTATGTTAGTCTATCACGATTAAATAGCGAGCAACTTTTTACTCTGTAACTGTTGCACTATATTGAAGCATTTACGCACCATAATGGTGCGCATTAGAAACAGCCGTTATTACTTTTGTATTTTTTATGTTTATAAACATTAAGTTACAATAGTGGCACAAAATCAGCTTATAAAACACAAAGCATTTAAGCAGCAATAACAAAACCTTATAGTTGGAGGACACATGTCGCAATCGGTTTTAGATTTTATTAAAGAAAATGACGTTAAGTTCATTGATTTACGCTTTACTGATACAAAAGGTAAAGAGCAGCATATTTCAATTCCTCATCACCAAATTGATGAAGACTTTTTTGAAGATGGTAAAATGTTCGATGGTTCTTCAATTGCTGGCTGGAAAGGCATAAACGAATCAGACATGGTGTTAATGCCTGTTGCTGAATCAGCTAAGCTTGACCCATTCACTGAAGAAGCCACATTAATTATACGTTGTGACGTAGTAGAGCCTTCTACATTACAAGGTTACGAGCGCGATCCTCGCTCTGTAGCAAAGCGTGCTGAAGAATATATGCGCTCTACGGGTATTGCTGATACGGTTTTATTTGGCCCAGAGCCAGAGTTCTTCGTATTTGATGACGTAAAATATAAAACAGACATGTCTGGCTCTATGTACAAAATCGATTCTAAGCAAGCTGCTTGGAACTCAGATAAAGAATACGCAGACGGCAATACAGGTCATCGCCCTGGCGTTAAAGGCGGTTACTTCCCAGTTGCTCCTGTTGATGACTTTCAAGATTGGCGCTCTGCTACTTGTCTAGTATTAGAAGAAATGGGACAAGTTGTTGAAGCACATCATCACGAAGTAGCAACTGCAGGACAAAACGAAATTGCTACGCGCTTTAATACTATGGTGATTAAAGCCGATGAAATTCAAGAAATGAAATATGTTATTCATAACATGGCTCATTTATACGGCAAAACAGCCACTTTTATGCCTAAACCTATTGTTGGCGATAACGGTTCTGGTATGCATTGTCATCAGTCGTTAGCTAAAGACGGTGTTAACTTATTTGCAGGTGATAAGTACGGCGGTCTTTCTGAAGATGCGCTTTATTACATTGGCGGTATTATTAAACATGCTAAAGCAATTAATGCGTTTGCTAATGCCTCTACTAACTCGTACAAACGTTTAGTACCAGGTTACGAAGCACCAGTAATGCTTGCATACTCTGCACGTAACCGTTCTGCATCAATTCGTATTCCGGTAGTACCATCAGCTAAAGGTCGTCGTATTGAAGTACGCTTCCCTGATGCAACGGCTAACCCGTATCTTGCTTTTGCTGCCATGCTTATGGCTGGCCTTGATGGAATTAAAAATAAAATCCATCCTGGTGATGCAATGGATAAAGATTTATACGACCTACCTGCAGAAGAAGCAGCAGAAATTCCAACCGTTGCCTCTTCATTAGAAGAAGCACTGGCATCTCTTGATGCTGACCGTGAGTTTTTAAATCAAGGTGACGTGTTCTCTAATGATTTAATTGATGCTTACATTAAACTTAAGAGTCAAGAAGTTGAAAGACTTAACATGACAACGCACCCAATTGAGTTTGAAATGTATTACAGCTGTTAATTTTAATTAACAGTTATAAAATATACCTTTAAGCCCGCTTTGCGGGCTTTTTTAATGGTAAATTAGTACTTTCTCCACTAAAGTAAAGTTAATGTTAAAAATGCAGGGTTGCAGAGTGAGTAGCAAGATTTTATTACTACTAATTACTTCATTATTAAGTGTTTGTAGTTACGCTGGTGAAAAAAAAATTTACGCATGGAAAGATAAAAATGGCGTACTGGTGTTTTCAGATACCCCCCATATTGGCGCCAAAGAGATAAAACTCACCAGCCAAGATTTAACCATGCCTGCAACAAATACTGATATATTAAATAATCAAACTAAAGCGCAGCCGGTTGCATTTAGTATTGGTATTGCATCGCCTGAGCATCAGAAAACTATTCGTGAAAACACCGGCTCTGTGTATGTATCTACTCGCATTACCCCCCGCTTTGAAAACGACTTTACAATACAGCTATTTCTTGATGGTAAAGCCTATGGCGCAGCAAGTGATACCTCAACCTTTGCTTTAAGAGATGTAGAGCGTGGTGAGCACACTCTGCAAGTTAAGCTGTACAACAAACAAAACCAAGTCATTGCGACAAGCCCATTGAGTGTATTTTTTATGCATAGAAAAGGCTTAAGCTTAGGTAATTAACTCCCACCTAATTCACATTAAAAATAGCAATTGCAGTGCAATTTCATTAAATTACTTGCCTGAAAACACAGGCGCACTAAAATGGTGCAACAATGCTTAATAACACACACTTTAGCCCTGAGCTACTCAATGCCATATGGCAAAATCAAACCACCGCCGTGATGCTTTTAAACGAAAGCTTTACGCTTATTTATGCCAATACCAGTACCAGTGAACTACTTGGTTTAGGCACTAAGCGTTTATTAGGGCAGTCTTTTGATGATTTATTTAACTACCATTCAATCGATTTAAAACGCATAGCGCAATACTCTTTAATTGATGGCGTAGATTGCCACCAGCATAGGGCTGACGTGGTATTTGTTGATTCTCGCCATGCTAAATTAGCAGTCAGTTCAAAACAGATAAAATACCAAGGTGCACTTTATATTTTATTAGAATGTCGGCAAACCGATGATGAAATTAAATTCGATCAAGCATCAAATCAAATGCACCAATACCAAGCCGCACGTAATTTAATTCGAGGTTTAGCGCACGAAATTAAAAACCCTTTAGGGGGAATTCGCGGAGCGGCGCAGTTATTGCAATACGAGGTAGACCAGCAAGAAAGAAATGAATGTGCCGAGCTTATTATTGAGCAAGCCGACCGATTGCGTGAATTAGTAGATAGACTGCTTGGGCCTAACCAATTACCGCAAAAGTCTTATGGCAATATACATCAAACCTTAGAGTCGGTGATCAAATTAAGTACCCTAGATAATAGTGACAATATTCGCTTGGTAAAAGATTACGATCCGAGTATTCCCGATGTTTATATTGACCAAAGTAAAGTGCAGCAAGTGGTGCTTAATATTGTGCGTAATGCCCAGCAGGCATTAGTTAATGGTGGGGAAATAAAAATTAAAACCCGAATTAACTATCAGCACCGCCGGCCCGGTAAGGCACCCAAAAAAGCCTTGTTAATTCAAGTGCTCGATAATGGCCCAGGGATTGATATTAGTGTACGCGATACTTTGTTTTATCCTATGATCACTAATAAAGATGGCGGCTCTGGATTGGGGCTTTCTATAGCGCAAACATTAATTGATCAACACAATGGTTATATTGAGTGCGATAGCTGGCCTGGTCACACCGAATTTAATATTTATCTGCCTTTTGCAGATTAACGCCTTGGAGTATGCATGAAAACAGTTTGGCTTGTAGATGACGATGCCTCAATTCGTTTTGTATTAGAAAAAGCGCTTACTCGCGCAGGTTTTACAGTACAAAGCTTTGCTGAAGCACAAAGTGTGCTTAATGCATTAAAATTTAGCCAACCTAGTGTGCTGATCTCCGATGTAAGAATGCCCGGTATGGACGGCATGGCACTGCTAGAGCTAATAGCAGAGCAAGTGCCCGGCTTACCGGTTATTATTATTACCGCGCATTCAGATCTCGATTCCGCCGTAAATGCCTTTCAAAAAGGGGCTTTTGAATATTTAGCCAAACCTTTTGATTTAAACGAGGCGATTGCCCTAGTTGAAAGCGCCTATAGAGCTAATTCTACAAAAAAAGTTAAACGTAAACTCACGCCCCCTAAAAGCGCACATATAATTGGCGAAGCACCTGCCATGCAAGAAGTGTTTAGGGCCATAGGTAAGCTTGCAGCCTCAAGCATGAGTGTACTTATTAATGGTGAGTCAGGAACGGGTAAAGAGCTTGTTGCCAGCGCCCTGCACAACCATAGTCCACGTAAAGAAAACCAATTTATTGCGCTAAATATGGCCGCAATCCCTAAAGAGCTGGTTGAGTCAGAATTATTCGGCCATGAAAAAGGGGCTTTTACTGGTGCAGATAGCGTGCGAAAAGGCCGTTTTGAACAAGCCAATGGCGGCACCCTATTTTTAGATGAAATTGGCGATATGCCTCTCGACGTACAAACTCGACTACTGCGAGTACTATCTGATGGAGAGTTTTACCGTGTTGGCGGGCATAAAAGCATAAAAGTAGATGTGCGTATTATTGCTGCAACCCATCAAAACCTTGAAGAGCTCGTAAAACAAGGCAAGTTTAGGGATGACTTATTTCATCGCTTAAATGTAGTCCGTCTGCGCTTACCAGCCCTTCGAGAGCGTACCGAAGACATTGAGCGTCTAGCACTGCACTTTTTACATAAAAGCGCTAAAGATCTACAAGTAGAAAGTAAAATTCTTAGCCTTAAAGCAATTGAGCAGCTACGCTTGTTCAGTTGGCCCGGTAACGTACGTCAATTAGAAAACACCTGCCGCTGGCTTACGGTTATGGCTCCTGGCGAGCTTGTTAGCGAGCAAGACTTGCCACCTGAAATTATTAATGCCTCACTAACTCAAGAAGAAGGCGATTGGTTAGATGCCTTCCAGTTATGGCTTAATCAGGAACTTAAACAAGGTAAGGAAAATATTTGGCCTAATATTCAAGCGCAACTAGAAACCCGCTTAATAAAAACAGCACTCGCCAATTGCGCAGGCCACAAACAAGAAGCCGCTATAAAAATAGGCTGGGGACGCAATACATTGACCCGTAAATTAAAAGAGCGCAACATTAATTAGTTTTGCGCGTAATAAACTCTTAGGTAATTAATGAAGTTAATAGAGAACATTCCGCTATTTAAACAGATGGAAATTATCAACCGTTTAGGATTTTTTAAAGAATTTAGCCTTAACGAGCGCCAAATACTTTTAGAGTCGTTTGGTTTATTATATTTAGTGCGCGAAAATTCATTTTTATTTAAACAGCACGACAACGATAAGCGCTTATTTATAGTACTTAGCGGTGCATTAATAGTGTTTAAGCACAACCATTTATTAGAGCTCGGTACTATACGTCCTGGGGAGTTTATTGGTGAAGGCGCTTTTATTAATAACCGCGCACGCAGCATTAGCGCACGTGCTAAAACGGATGCAATTGTGCTTGCTATTACCTCTGATGCCCTTACTCGCTTACCCAATGTAATACGCGAAAAAATTAAAGATAGAATAATTGAAGGTATGAGCTTACGTATTGCCAAGTTGAGCGAACACATAGAAAACCATGGTTAGATTTGTATACGCACTTTGATGCAAAAATAGTGACTTCACTTTATACTAGCGTTAATGCGTTACCCCACCGAGAGCAAACATGAACGAAGAATATATAGAAATTGAATTAGAAGAAGAGCCGATTGAGCTGTGTAAATTATTAAAAGTACTAAATTTAGTAGAAGGCGGCGGCCAAGCAAAAAACTTAATTGCTGAAGGTTATGTGGGTGTTAACCATGAAATTTGTACAATTAAACGGAAAAAACTATACAGTGGCGACATACTAGAATTTGATGGTGAGCTTTTTCAACTTGCATTAACCGAAGATGCAACACCGGTAGAGCGACCTGCCGAGCAGCCGCAATCTGAGCCAAGCCAAGCAGCACCGCAGCCAGCGAGTCAGCCTGCAAAAAATAAACGTAAGCGTACTAAAAAACCTAAAGTAGATGAAAAAACCGGTCGTCGCCCTATTTCATTCGGTTAAATTATAGTTTTTTTTGATTTTTTATTTATAAAACCAGCCAGCTTGTATAGTTGGCTTTTTTGATCTTTAATTACCTCACTAACTATAAAAAAAGTAAGGTAATTAAATGCTTGCACACCCCCCTCCTAAGTGGTTAAAACCACTCGCATGGGTAGCGCTTATGTGGAACTTATGCGGCGTTATTGCCTTCGCACTACAAATGCTGATGACACCTGAAGTAATTAGCAAAATGCCTATAGATCAGCAAGCTGCATATTCTAACATTCCCGTTTGGTCAACCATTGCATTTGCTATTGCAGTCTTTGGCGGCACGCTTGGCAGTGCTTTATTGCTCGCTAAAAAGTCATTTGCACTGCCCGTATTTACCGTGTCGTTAATGGCTATTTTAATCCAACAGTATTACAATTTTATTGTTATTAACAGCGTTGAAATAATGGGATCTAGTGCGGTATTTATGCCACTGTTTGTGGTAGTAATTGCCATATTGCTACTTTGCGTTAGCTTTAAAGGCAAACAGCAAGGCTGGTTGTATGCAAATTAAAAATATCTTTTGGGTAAGTCTAGCAGGCTCCCTTGAATTAAAAACTTTCAGCATCATCTCTATTGTAATGGCTGTTTAAAAATCACGCTTTAAACACTGTTTTTTATCTTGGTATACACTTTGCAATTCACAAACTATAAAAGGTCACTCTACACAACACTTATCTAATAACAAAAGGGGCAAATAATGAATAATAGTTTCAAAACCCAGCAGCAACTTACCGTTAATGGTGAGCAGTTTCATATTCACTCTCTTAAAGGCCTTGGCGACAAAGCCAAACGCTTACCTTTTTCTTTAAAAATACTACTCGAAAACCTACTTCGTAACGAAGACGGCGAAAACATTAAAGAACAAGACATTCAAGCCCTATTAGATTGGGACCCTCAAGCTAAGCCCTCTGCTGAAGTAGCGTTTACGCCTGCCCGTGTTGTGATGCAAGACTTTACCGGTGTACCTGCCATTGTCGATTTAGCGGCAATGCGCGATGCGATGGAAAAACTAGGCGGCGATCCTGCAAAAATTAACCCGCTTTCTCCTGCTGAACTTGTTATTGACCACTCTGTGCAAGTAGATGGCTATGGTAACGAGGGTGCGTTTGACTTAAACGCCAAGCTTGAATATGACCGTAATAAAGAGCGTTATGAATTTTTACGTTGGGGCCAAACTGCCTTCGATAACTTAAAAGTTGTCCCTCCAGCAACCGGTATTGTGCACCAAGTAAATTTAGAGTATTTAGCGCGCGTTGTTTTTAATGATGAACGTAATGGCCAAAAGTACGCGTACCCAGACACCTTAGTGGGTACCGATTCGCACACCACTATGATTAACGGCTTAGGCGTACTTGGCTGGGGCGTAGGCGGCATTGAAGCCGAAGCCGCTATGCTTGGCCAACCTATTAGCTTATTAATACCTCAGGTTGTAGGGGTTAAATTAAACGGCCGTTTACCAGAGGGCACCACAGCTACCGACTTAGTACTTACCGTTACCGAAATGCTACGTAACCATGGTGTCGTAGGTAAATTTGTAGAGTTTTATGGTGATGGCCTTGCCGACTTACCACTTGCCGATAGAGCAACAATTGCCAACATGGCGCCAGAATATGGTGCTACATGTGGTATTTTCCCGATTGATGACGAAACCATTAACTATCTGCGTTTAACCAACCGCGATGAGAAACAGCTTAAACTTATTGAAGATTATGCTAAGCATCAAGGCTTATGGCGTAACGATGGCGATGAAGCTAATTACACTGATAAACTTGAACTGATATTAGATGACGTAGTACCAAGCCTTGCTGGCCCTAAACGCCCACAGGATAGAATATCACTTGATAAAGCTGGCGAAGCAATTAGTCAGCATTTAAAAGAGTTTCAAGACGAGCGTTTAGCAAAAATTAGCAGCAGTGATACAGAGCAAGCACGTATCGAAAGCGAAGGCCCTGCAACTAATCCTGACGAATCAAGCAATGAAGCGCCGTTTATAGGCGCAGCAAAAGTAAACTTTAAGGGCCAAGAGTTCGAACTAAAAGATGGTGCCTGTGTTATTGCCGCAATCACTAGTTGTACAAACACCTCTAACCCCAGTGTTATTTTAGCGGCTGGCTTAGTTGCTAAAAAAGCCAAGCAATTAGGGATTAATGTAAAACCTTGGGTTAAAACATCACTTGCTCCTGGCTCTAAGGTCGTTACTGACTACTTAGAAAAAGCAGGGCTAATGGACGATTTAGAAAGCCTAGGCTTTAACTTAGTTGGCTATGGTTGTACAACGTGTATTGGTAACTCAGGCCCGCTGGCTCCTGAAATTTCAGATGCTATTCAAAAGCACAAACTGGTTGTGAGCTCAATTTTATCGGGTAACCGTAACTTTGAAGGGCGTATTCACCAAGATGTTAAAATGAACTTTTTAGCATCTCCTCCGCTTGTTGTAGCTTACGCCATTGCGGGCAGAACCGATATTGACGTATATAACGAACCACTGGCACAAGATGCTAACGGTAACGATATTTACCTTAAAAACATTTGGCCAAGTGTTAAAGAAGTAAGCGATTTAGTTAAGGAAACGGTAACCAGAGAAATGTTCGAAAAAAGTTATGCTAACGTATACGAAGGCGATAGCCGTTGGCAAAAAATTCAAATACCTGATGGTAAACTTTACGATTGGGATGATGCATCAACCTATATTAAAAAAGCACCCTTTTTTGATGGTATGAGTATTGAGCCTCCGGGTATTCCAACCATTACCGGCGCACGTTGTTTAGCAAAACTAGGTGACTCGGTTACTACGGATCATATTTCGCCAGCCGGTGCGATTAAAGCAGACTCACCAGCAGGGTTATATTTACAAGATAACAAAGTAGGGCAAGCGCAGTTTAACTCTTATGGTTCGCGTCGTGGTAACCACGAAGTAATGATGCGCGGTACATTTGCTAATATTAGACTTAAAAACCTCCTTGCACCTGGTACTGAAGGCGGTGTTACCCGCACGCAACCTGATGATGAGCTTGCCAGTATTTATGATGCCGCCATGGAATATCAAAAGAACGATACGCCATTGGTTATTTTAGCTGGTAAAGAATATGGTACCGGCTCATCTCGTGACTGGGCGGCGAAAGGCTCGCTACTGTTAGGTGTTAAAGCTGTAATAGCACAAAGCTATGAGCGTATTCATCGCTCTAACCTTATTGGTATGGGAGTTTTACCACTACAGTTTAAAGATGGCGAAAGTCATGAGTCGCTAGGTTTAACCGGCCAAGAGCAGTTTGATATTGAAGGCTTGTTTGATAAAACCAAGGAAGTTAGCGTTATTGCAACTAATAGTGAAGGTAAAAAAGTAAGCTTTAGTGCCGATGTACGTATTGATACGCCAAAAGAGTGGGATTACTACAAACACGGTGGCATTTTACAGTATGTACTTCGTAATATGCTCGATTAACTAATAGCAACTTAAACTTACGCCTAAAATTTAATCATAGCCTAACAATTTTGTTAGGCTTTTTTATGCGCGTCAGTTGCGATAAATCAAGGTAATGCTTTAAAAACACCCTACACTAGTAAGACTATTAGTGAGGGCGCTATGTCACAAATCATAATTATTAGGCTACTTAAAATATCAATTGTACTTGGGTTATGCCTAATTGTGACTGGTCATGCGTTAATTGTATCAAGCTACTTTACTCGCCAGCATGGTATTAACGGCATAATTATAGCGGCAGCCTGCATTGCTATTGGCGTATTATTATCGTTACCCACTAAAATTTATTTAACTATTTTACTTATGGAAGCAGAAAAGCGTTATTTAAAAGCGCATAGCCATAAACACAAATAATGAATAATGAATAATGAATAATTAAAAACCGTTTAAATCATTTAATTGTTTAGTACGTTGCTCTAATTTTTGTTTTGCTTTTTCAGCGTCATCAAACACCTTTTTAATTGATACTGGATCATAAACTGTAGGTGTAGCTGAAGTGCTATTTACTGCTGAGGATTTGGAACTGCCCGATAAAATAGCCGTATCTTGGGCAACCACCACGTTAATATCTTTAGGGTCTAGTTTTACTTCAACACTTTTACCATTAGGGTGAGGCGTATCTGAAAAATGCCATTGGCCTTGCCGATCTTGCCACTTAAATATTTTACTGCGGGTTGTTGAGGGTGTGTTCGACACGCTACTAACGGCTTGCTCAAACGTATTGCTGGTAAACGAGATTATTTTATCTTTAATTTGCTGAGATTCGTTGATCACAACAGATGTACTAAGCCATGTTTCTCCGTTTGGCTTTTTTAAATAAAATAGAGAAATAACAGCAATAATCATTACTGACACTGCTAAATAGGTAAAGTATTTCATAGCCTTCCTGCTTAAAATTAATCCTTTATTCGGCCAAGTTTAATAAAAAGCAATCAATCAGGCAATCCTTTTGTGTAAGTAAAAAACGCAGCCAAGGCTGCGTTTTATTAAATATTGAGCGAGATAATCAATAATATTAAATACCATCACCATCAATGTGCAAACCACACTCTCGGTTTAAACCAAAAAAGCGAGTATCCTCTTCGGTCATACCGGGCTCTAGCTTACGTGTAGTATGTATGTCTCCCATAGAGACATAGCCTTCCTCCCAAAGGGGATGGTACGGCAAGTTATGCTTAGTTAAATACTGATATACATCGCGGTTTGTCCACTCAATAATTGGGTAAACTTTTACTGTACCACGGCTAATTTCAATTACTTGCTTATCAGCACGGCTTGATGCTTGGTCGCGACGCAGGCCACTAAACCACGTACCAGCATTAATTTCTTTTAAGGCGCGAGTCATCGGCTCAACTTTATTAAGCTGATTGTACTGCTTAATTCCGGCCTCTCCTTGCTCCCATAACTTGCCAAATTTAGCTTCTTGCCAAGCAGGGCTAAGCTCTGATTTGTACACTTTTAAATTGAGTGATAAACGTGCCGTCATTTGCTCAATAAATTGATACGTTTGTGGAAACAAATAACCTGTATCTGTTAATACCACCGGAATATCTGGCTGTTGTGATGTTATTAAGTGCAACATTACGGCCGCTTGAATACCAAAACTCGATGATAAAAAATGTGTCTCAGGTAAGTTTTCAAGTGCCCATTGCACGCGCTGCTCGGCGCTCATGTTTTTCAGTATGCCATTGGCGTCTGCTAGCAAGCTAGTTTGGCTTTGTTTATCTAACTGTAAAATGTTTTTAAATTCACTCATGGTAAATTCCAAACCTTAGCCAGTGTGTTGCACTGGCTTATTATTATGCGTGAAAATCGGTAACTGATACTTTAACTTCAGCAACAATGCCTTTGCGGATCACAAAATCACCAAAGCATTCACCGTCATTACGCTCATTAACCCATTGACCAATTAATTCATCAAAAGCAGCTAAATACACGTCTTCACCCACATTTTCTAAATATAATTTAGGAATACGTGTGCCTTCAAGGTTACCGCCTAGATACACATTATATTTACCCGGACCTTTCCCAACCAATCCCGCTTCGGCTAACATGGCACGCCCACAGCCATTGGGGCAACCCACAACGCGCATAATAATACTGTCATTCGGCACACCATGCTTGGCTAACAGTGCTTCTATTTTTTCAACCAAACTAGGTAAATAACGCTCAGCTTCAGCCATAGCTAATGGGCATGTTGGCAGTGCCACACACGCCATAGAATTTTTACGTTGTTCGGTGTCTTTATCGTCAATTAAACCATGGTTACGGGCAGTTTCTTCAATCACGGCTTTTTGATTTGCAGCTACACCAGCAATAATTAAGTTTTGGTTTGCCGTCATGCGCATGTCACCTTGGTGAACTTCTGCTATTTTACGACAGCCTGTTTTTAGTGGTTTGTCTGGATAATCTAAAATACGCCCACTTTGAATAAATAATGTTAAGTGATGTTTGCCATCTATACCTTCAACCCAACCTATACGATCGCCTCGGTGAGTAAATTTATAAGGACGACTTGAAGCAAACTCAACACCCGCACGTTTCTCTACTTCCGCTTTAAATACATCAACGCCTACTCGATCTAATGTGTATTTTGTTTTAGCATTTTTGCGATTTGAACGATTACCCCAATCGCGCTGTACCGACACCACATGCTCGGCAATTTTTAACGTATGTTCTAGTGGAATAAAACCAAAGTCGTCTGCTTTACGTGGGTAGGTTGCTGTATCGCCATGTGTCATGGCAAGGCCACCACCGACAAGTACGTTAAAGCCAATTAATTTACCATTTTCGGCAATAGCTACAAAGTTTAAATCATTGGCGTGCACATCCACTTCATTATTCGGCGGAATTGTTACCGTTGTTTTAAACTTACGCGGTAAGTAATTAGAACCTAAAATTGGCTCTTCTGTGGTTTCTGCTTTTTCACCATTAAGCCAAATTTCGGCGTAAGCCTTGGTTTTTGGTAATAGGTGCTCTGAAATTTTTGCAGCCCACTCATACGCTTCTTGATGCAGCTCTGACTCAACCGGATTAGTAGTACACAACACATTTCGATTAACATCGCCTGCGGTAGCAATAGAGTCAATTCCAACGCTATCCAGTAATTGATGCATGCCTTTAATATTAGGCTTTAATACACCATGAAACTGAAACGTTTGACGCGTAGTTAAACGGATACTGCCATAGCTGGTTTTTTCTTCTGCAAATTTATCTATGGCTAACCATTGCTCAGGCTTAATAATACCGCCAGGCATACGCGCACGTAACATTACGTTGTGTAATGGTTCAAGCTTTTGCTTAGCGCGCTCACCACGAATATCGCGGTCATCTTGCTGGTACATACCGTGAAACCGAATTAACTGGAAGTTATCAGCGGTAAAACCACCGGTGATCTCATCTTTTAAATCTGTTGCTATAGTGCCACGTAAAAAATTACTTTCTCGTTTCATGCGCTCGTTATCAGAAAGCTTTACGTTTTTATCTTGTTCGCTCATGTTTAATCCTAAATTAGTGACAGTGACGGCTGCTTTAAATATTTAATTTTAGTAAACGTCTTTCTGATAGCGGTTTGCGCTGCGTAAATCTTTTAAATACTGCTGAGCATCTTCATCGCTCTTACCGGTATTTTCTTTAATAATTTCGAGTAATGCTTGGTGTACATCTTTTGCCATATGATTAGCGTCGCCACACACATAAAAATGTGCGCCGGCTTCAAGCCACTCAAAAATAGCTTTGCTGTTACTACGTAACTTATCTTGCACATACACTTTTTCGGCTTGATCGCGGCTAAATGCAACATCTACTTTGCTTAGTAAACCCGACTTTAAGTAACCTTGAATTTCAACTTGGTATAAAAAGTCTTGAGTAAAATGTGGATTGCCAAAAAACAGCCAGTTTTTACCTGATGCGCCACGCGCATCACGCTCTTGTAAAAAGGCTCGAAACGGTGCTATTCCCGTACCAGGGCCAACCATAATGATTGGTGTTTCATCATTCGTTGGTAAACGAAAATTATCGTTATGCTCACTAAATACCTTAACTTTACAGCCTTCCTCAGCACGGCGCGCTAAATAGCCCGAACAACCGCCTAAATGCTCACGACCAAAGGCATCAAACTCAACTAATGCTACGGTTAAATGTACCTCGTCTTCAACCTCGCTTTGGCTAGAGGCAATTGAATATAAACGTGCTTGTAATTTACGCAGGCAATCGACGAGTGTTTGCGCGTCGAGCTTAGCGGGGTTTTGTGCAACTACATCAAATATTTGGCGCGGCTCAATGTATTGATGCATTGCCGCTTTATCTTCAACCAATTTTAATAGTTGTGGTGTGCCTGTCGCTATTGCATATTTTTCCACAAAGCCAGGGTACGACTGCGTTAATTCAAGTTTTTCAATCAGTGCATCGCGAATACTTAGCTGTTCATCTGCAACTTTTACTAAACTAGCTGCATCAATTTGCGTGTGTGTAAGCAACTCATCAACACGGGCTTCGTCATTTAAAAAATACACACCTAATGAATCACCTGGTATATAACTAATGTCTGAGCCTTCAAGCGAAATTTCTACGTGGCGGACATCTTTAGTTGAATCGCGACCTGTAATTTTTTGCACTAAACCTAGTTCTGCGGCAAACGGGTTTTGTTTAGTATATTGACTTGCCACAGTAGTTGACCCAGCAAACGGCATTGCAATAACTTGACCACCTGAACTACCTTGCTGTGCTTTTAAATCCGGTTCAAAGGCATCCAATGCGCCAGTGATCCAAGTTGTCGCTTCGTCTTCGTAATCTACATCTAAATCGGCGCGTTGATAAATTGTTTCTGCGCCGAGTGTATTTAACCGCTGCTCAAAGTCTTTTGCTGTTTGGCAAAAGAATTCATAGCTCGAATCCCCCAAGCCAATCACGGCTACCTTCACCCCATCTAACTTAGGCGCTTTTTTAGTGGTTAAAAATTCGTGTAAAGCCTCTGCATCTTCTGGTGGTTCACCTTCGCCGTAAGTTGCAACAACCACAGTTATAAACTTTTCTTTTTTTAGTGCAGTTGGTTTGTAATCGGCCATGCTCACTAGCTTTACGGCTAAACCGCGTGACTCTGCTTGTGCTTTTAACTTAGCAGCTACACCTTTTGCATTACCTGTTTGCGAGCCATATAAAATAGTTAATGCAACTGCCTCACCAGCATTTGGAGCTGCGCCCACTGCACCGCCTAAGGCCGCCGTATTAGCATTTGCAGCAAGATAGCCGCTAACCCATGCTTGTTGAATTGGATTAAGCTCAGCCACTAAACCTTGCAGCTTTTGTACTTGCTCTTGCGATAGCGGACTTGCCGCAGCGTTTAGTTGACCTAGCAACATGAATCAATTCCCCGTAACCCTAAAAGTTAAACACAACGTACTGTTATACGTCGTTCAAAATGAGTTTTACCTCACCCAGAGACTATCTGTTGAGGTTTACTGAGCTTGTAGGATAGCGGGCAATGCAGAGTTAAAAAAAGAACAGAATCAACTTTGATATTCTATTTAGTTATTAACTTCAGTAAATATAGTTAAAAACAGATTAAGGAATGGGTTTTCGAAGGATAAAAGGGGCTATTTGTGCCTGAGCTTTATTGAGTAGATAAATATTGTTGTTATGTATAAATACCACAACCATAAAAGAGCGCTAAATTAACTCTGAGTTGCTGATTGCTTGCAGCTCAAACTCGCAGCTTCGTAAAAACAAAAAGCCCCAGCAAATAAATGCCGGGGCTTTTTATAAAACAGACTTAATTAAAAATTAAGCTTGTTTTGGACGTTCAATAACTGCTACGAATGTCCAAGATTTACTCTTAGAAATTGGAGCACATTCACGGATAGTAACTACGTCACCAGCCTGAACTTCATTATTTTCGTCATGTACGTGTAGCTTAGTCGTGCGTCGAATGAATTTCCCATAAATTGGGTGCTTCACATAACGTGCGATAGCAATAGTGAAAGATTTTTCCATCTTGTCGCTAATTACACGGCCTTGAAGAGTACGAATTTTATCGCTCATTATTGACCTGCCTTCTGGTTAATAACTGTTTTTACACGCGCGATATCGCGGCGTACTGTTCTTAGCGTGTGTGTCTGAGCTAACTGACCAGTGCTTGCTTGCATGCGCATATTAAATTGCTCACGAAGAAGTCCTAGAAGTTCAGTATTAAGCTCTTCTACGCTTTTATCTTTTAGTTCGCTAGCTTTCATCACATTACCGTCCGAGTTACGAAAGTTGTTTTGAATGGCAATTTACGAGCAGCAAGGTCAAACGCTTCACGAGCAAGCTCTTCTGAAACACCTTCCATTTCGTAAAGTACTTTACCAGGCTGAATTTCAGCAACCCAATACTCAACAGAACCTTTACCTTTACCCATACGAACTTCAAGCGGTTTGTTCGTGATTGGCTTGTCTGGGAAAACACGGATCCAGATTTTACCTTGACGTTTCACGTGACGCGTCATGGCACGACGAGCTGCTTCGATTTGACGAGCAGTCATGCGGCCACGGCCAGTAGCTTTCAAACCGAAAGTACCGAAGCTTACTTTGTTACCGTTTTGCGCTAGACCACGGTTGCGACCTTTGTGCGTTTTACGGAATTTTGTACGTTTTGGCTGTAACATTACTCGCTACCTCTACTTAGCACTTTTTTTGGCTTTCTTTGGTGCGCGTTTAGCTGGCTTCTCTTGCTCTTGTACTAGTGGTAAACCACCAATAACTTCGCCTTTGAAGATCCAAACTTTAACACCAATGATACCATAAGTGGTTAAGGCCTCAGAAGTTGCGTAGTCGATATCAGCACGAAGAGTATGTAGAGGTACACGACCTTCACGATACCACTCTGTACGTGCGATTTCTGCGCCGCCAAGACGACCGCTAACTTCAACTTTAATCCCTTTAGAACCGATGCGCATTGCATTTTGTACCGAACGCTTCATAGCGCGACGGAACATAACACGACGCTCTAGTTGAGAGGCAATGCCGTCTGCTACTAGTTGTGCATCTAGTTCTGGTTTACGTACTTCAGAAATATTAATCTGAGCAGGTACACCAGCGATTTTAGTTACCGCTTGACGTAATTTTTCTACGTCTTCGCCTTTTTTACCGATAACAACACCCGGACGAGCCGTGTGGATTGTTACGCGGATTGATTTTGCTGGACGCTCAATAACGATTTTAGACACAGAAGCCGTTTTCAATTCCTTTGTAAGGAATGTACGTACTTTGTGATCGCCAAAAAGCTGTGCAGAGAAATCTTTTGAACTCGCGTACCAGGTAGAAACCCAAGGTTTAGATATACCTAGGCGAATACCAGTAGGATGAACTTTTTGTCCCATTACTTATATCTCCTAGCTATCTGAAACCATAACAGTGATATGGCTTGTACGCTTAAGGATGCGGTCTGCGCGTCCTTTAGCACGTGGCATAATACGTTTCATTGTAGGACCATCGTCCACAAAGATCGTTGTTATACGAAGCTCATCAATGTCAGCACCTTCGTTATGCTCTGCGTTAGCAATAGCAGACTCAAGTACTTTCTTTACTAATACAGCCGCTTTTTTCGGGCTGTACGCCAGGATTTCTAGTGCGCGATCAACCGGTAGTCCGCGGATCTGATCTGCAACTAGACGTGCTTTTTGCGCCGAACCAGAGGCGAATTTATGTTTAGCTAATGCTTGCATTTATCTTCCCCTCTTATCGTTTCTTCGCTTTCTTATCCGCAGCATGGCCACGGTAAGTGCGAGTTGGTGCAAATTCACCTAGTTTGTGACCGATCATTTCGTCTGTGATAAACACAGGAACGTGCTGACGACCATTATGGACAGCGATGGTCAATCCGATCATGTTAGGTATGATCATTGAACGACGGCTCCAAGTTTTAATTGGCTTCTTGTCTCCGCTTTCCAACGCTTTCTCTACCTTCTTCAGCAAGTGTAGGTCTATAAAAGGACCCTTCTTGAGAGAACGTGGCATGGCTATTCCTCAACTATTATTTAGTACGACGACGTACGATAAACTTATCAGTACGCTTGTTCTTACGTGTCTTAGCACCTTTAGTCGGCTTACCCCATGGAGACACAGGATGACGACCACCAGATGTACGACCTTCACCACCACCGTGTGGGTGATCTACCGGGTTCATGGCAACACCACGAACTGTCGGACGGATACCACGCCAGCGATTTGCACCTGCTTTACCAAGTGAACGAAGCATATGCTCAGCATTGCCTACTTCACCTAGAGTCGCACGACAATCAGCTTCAACTTTACGTACTTCGCCTGAACGAAGACGTAATGTTACATACTGACCATCACGAGCAAGGATTTGAACGTATGCACCAGCAGAACGTGCGATTTGAGCACCTTTACCTGGTTTTAATTCTACGTTGTGAACAGTCGAACCTACAGGCATATTACGCATTGGTAATGCATTACCAGGTTTGATTGGTGCATCAACACCAGACTGGATTGCATCGCCAGCTTTTAAGCCTTTTGGTGCGATAATGTAACGACGCTCACCGTCTGCATATAATACAAGAGCGATGTTTGCGCTACGATTTGGATCGTATTCTAAACGTTCAACAGTGGCTGGAATGCCATCTTTAGTACGTTTAAAATCGATTAAACGGTAATGTTGCTTATGACCACCACCGATATGACGAACCGTAATACGACCATTGTTATTACGACCACCTGATTTAGAGTTTTTCTCTAATAGTGGTGCGTACGGCTTACCCTTATGTAAATCAGAGTTAACCACTTTAACTAAGTGACGACGGCCCGCAGAAGTAGGCTTACACTTTTGAAGTGCCATAATTCTATCCCCTTATTACTCGGCGCCGCCGACAAAGTCTAGCTCGCTACCTTCTTTAAGAGTAACGTAAGCTTTTTTCCAGTCGTTACGACGACCGAAACGTGCGCCAGTACGTTTTGTTTTACCCTTAACGTTAAGTGTGCGAACACCCGTTACTTCTACTTCAAAAAGCTTCTCAACTGCTGCTTTAACTTCAGCTTTAGTTGAATCTTTTGCTACTTTAAAAACAATAGTATTGTTTTCTTCAGCAGCAATAGTGCTTTTTTCAGAGATATGTGGAGCAACGATCACTTTTAAAAGACGTTCTTCGCGAATCATGCTAGCGCCTCCTCAAGTTGCTTAACAGCAGCGGCTGTAATAAGTACCTTGTCGAAAGCAATTAAGCTTACAGGATCGATACCAGCTACATCACGCGTGTCAACCTTATAAAGGTTACGTGCCGATAAGAAAAGATTTTCATCTACTTCTTCAGTCACGATAAGAACATCTTTAAGCTCAAGTTCTTTAAGCTTAGCAACTAGTTCTTTAGTTTTTGGTGCTGCTAGAGCAAAACTTTCAACAACGATTAAACGCTCTTGACGAACTAATTCAGATAAGATGCTTTTAATCGCACCGCGGTACATTTTACGGTTTACTTTTTGGCTATGATCCTGTGGTTTAGCTGCAAAGCTAACGCCACCTGAACGCCAAATTGGGCTACGAATCGTACCAGCACGTGCTCGGCCAGTACCTTTTTGAGCCCATGGCTTTTTACCACCACCGCTTACTTCAGAACGTGTCTTCTGAGCACGAGTACCTTGACGAGCACCTGCTGCGTATGCAACAACTACTTGATGTACTAATGCTTCGTTAAACTCACGTCCAAAAGTAGCTTCAGAAACTTCAAGACCGCCAGAAGCGTCTTTAATTGCTAATTCCATCACTAAATCTCCAGGACTTATGCTTTAACAGCTGGTTTAACGATAACGTCACCGCCGATAGCGCCAGGTACTGCACCTTTAACTAAAAGCAAATTACGCTCAGCGTCAACGCGAACTAGTTCTAAGTTTTGAGTCGTTACACGCTCAGCACCCATATGACCGGCCATTTTCTTACCTTTAAACACCTTACCAGGTGATTGGTTTTGACCGATTGAACCAGGAGCACGGTGAGATAGAGAGTTACCATGTGTAGCGTCTTGCATGCTGAAATTCCAGCGCTTAACACCACCTTGGAAACCTTTACCTTTAGAAGTACCGGTTACGTCAACCTTGTTGATTTCGTTGAATAATTCAACAGTAAGCTCAGCGCCTACTTCAAAATCGCCTTCACCACCATTTAGGCGGAATTCCCACAGACCGCGACCCGCTTCAACACCAGCTTTAGCGAAATGACCCGCTGAAGCTTTGTTTACACGACTTGCTTTTTTAGTGCCTGCGGTTACTTGAAGCGCGTTATAACCGTCTGTTGCTTCAGATTTAATCTGAGCAATGCGGTTAGGTGTCGCTTCAATAACTGTCACAGGGATAGATACACCATCTTCAGTGAAGATTCGTGTCATACCCACTTTACGACCGACTAGACCTAATGCCATTTTCCTAAAACCTCTCTAATCTTCCGATTAACCCAGGCTGATTTGAACATCTACACCAGCAGCAAGATCTAAACGCATAAGAGCGTCAACAGTCTTGTCAGTTGGTTCAACGATGTCGATCAGACGTTTATGGGTGCGGATCTCGTACTGATCACGCGCGTCTTTATTAACGTGCGGTGATGTTAGTACAGTAAAACGTTCAAAGCGTGTAGGTAGTGGAATTGGTCCACGTACTTGTGCGCCAGTGCGTTTCGCAGTTTCCACGATTTCCGCCGTTGATTGGTCAATCAAACGGTGGTCAAAAGCTTTTAGGCGAATACGAATGCGTTGATTTGACATTCTTAACCTCAATATAAAGAGCATTTAAAAGAGCATAAAAAAACGACCGAAACAATCTTAAATATTAAGATGTCGGTTGTTAGATTATATCTACGTTGAGTTCCAAATCGGAACTCCTGTTTATTAGCTAGAAATCCTAGCTTAATTTATCCTTCCAAGTTCCCTTGGGAATTTTGAAAGCCTGCGTATTATAATTACATTGGTGATAAATGCAACAGCTAATTAGTAAATAATTACAGCCTGCTGGTTGCTCAAATATACTGCAACCTATTATAGAGCAGCTACAATCAAGTGTAATGCATATATATTAAGCCATAACGTACTGACTAATCGGCAACGCAAATTAAAGGCTTTTTTAGATCTTATGTTATCATATGCGCCAATTTTGCTTTTATATACCCAAATTATATGGGTAATTACTCTCTATATGGTGAGTCGATGCGTATTGTAAATTATTGCTTAAATGTTTTATCAGCTGGAGTAAGCCGCTTACTTGTAAGAAGTAAGGTACTGCCAGAAAAGCCGACTGAACAATATGAATTAAACTCTAAAAACCCTACCTTTTATATTGTACGCTTAAACTCTCGCTTTGACTTAGCGGCGCTTGCTCGGGTATGTAAACGCCATGGATTACCCGACCCTAGAGAACAACAAGTATTAGGCACACAACGCTTAGACCGCTTTATAGGGATTGAAAACCCACCACCATTAATTGGTGATATAGCAAAGCCAACTAATGCACTGGCGCAAGGCAAACAAATTATTGACCACTTATTAAGTAGTGGTCAAAAAGATGTGCAGGTTATTCCTGTTACTATTTTATGGGGCCGAGCACCCGGCAAAGAAAAGCCCGGACTTAGCACGCTCATAACACACTCATTAACACCAAGTTGGTTTAGAAAGTTATTTGTGGTGCTGTTTTCTGGCCGAGATAACTTTATCCGCTTTAGCCAACCGCTCGACTTATCGCTTTTAGTAGACGAAAAAGCGGATGTTAACGAGCTACCACAAAAACTATTAAGAGTAGCCCGCGTGCACTTTCGCCGCCAAAAACTTGCCGCAACAGGCCCTAAAATGCCATCGCGCGAGCAGCTATTTAACTCATTATTAGCCTCTCCAACGATAAAAAAAGCCATACAAGACGAAGCAAAGGCTAAAAACATTAGCCAAGCGCAAGCACGTCAAAATGCGGTTAAGTTACTTAATGAAATAGCGGCTAACTATTCAGAGGCGATGATACGCGTAGCTGAGCGTTTTTTAACTTGGCTGTGGAATAAGCTATATAACGGTATAGATATAAAATACACAGAGCAAATTCATGAGCTGACTAATAAAGGCCACGAAATTATTTATATGCCGTGCCATCGCAGCCATATGGATTACTTACTACTTACTTATGCTATTTATCATCAAGGTTTAGTACCACCACATATAGCCGCGGGTATTAACCTTAACTTTTTCCCGGCAGGCGGGATCTTTCGCCGCTCGGGCGCATTTTTTATTCGCCGTTCATTTGCCGGTAATAAGCTTTACTCTGCGGTATTTAAAGAATATTTAAGCCAGTTATTTATTAAAGGTTACTCTGTTAAATTTTATACCGAAGGCGGACGTAGCCGCACCGGGCGCTTGCTGCCGCCTAAAACGGGTATGTTAGCAATGACCATGCAAGCAATGCTGCGTGGTATTGACCGCCCTATTTCTATTGTGCCGGTATATATTGGTTACGAGCACGTTATGGAAATTAACACTTACCTTAAAGAACTCGCTGGAAATGATAAAAAAGGTGAGTCTATCTTTGGGATTTTTAAAGCGATTAAAAACCTTAAAAACTATGGCCGAGGTTATTTAAACTTTGGTGACCCTATTTCTATAAACCAATACTTAAATGACAACCAACCCAATTGGCGTGACGACATACATCCTACCGATGTACAAAAACCGCAGTGGTTAGGCCCACAAGTAGCAAACCTAGCCGACCAAGTTATGGTTAAAATTAACAATGCAGCGGCACTTAATGCGGTTAATTTATTAGCGATGATTTTACTGGTAAACGACAAGCATGCACTGAGTAAGCCAAAACTTTTAGCGCAACTTGATTTTTACTTACGCTTACAACGCGACGCCAGCTACAGTAATAAAGTAACAGCTCCAGAGGAAACGCCAGAGCAACTGTTAACGCATGCATTAAAGCTTAATAAGTTTGATGTGATAAGTGATGAATTTGGCGAAATTATCGCGATTAACGATAAAGAAAAAACACTCTTTAATTATTATCGTAATAATATTTTACATCTTTTTGCCGTACCAAGTTTAATTGCACTGCATTTGTTTAGAGAAAAAACCACAACAGTTTCAAAGTGTCAGCAGCTAATTGCGGCGTTTTATCCGCTGTTTGCTAAAGAATGGTATTTACGAGAGCTAGATGAGGATTACATTACGCGTATTTTGGCTAATTTTGTCGATCAAAACTTAATAGAACTTGATGGCGATAACATTCATATAACCAATACCAACGACTGTTTGGCTAAATTAGATATGTTAGGTAAAGCACTAAACTTTACGTTGCAGCGTTATGCCATTGTGATTGGCTTTATACAAACTAGCAACGGCATTGAAAAAGCGGAGTTAGAGCGAGAAAGCCAAGTGCTAGCACAACGCTTAGGTACTTTGCATGGGATTAAAACCCCAGAGTTTTTTGATAAAAAGGTGCTGGTCAGCTTTATTGATAATTTACGCGCACAGTCTTTAATTACCGATGGTGATGCGGGCTTAATAGGCAGCGTGCAATTATGTGAAACTTATATGCATCTTAAAGCATTATTGCCAGCACGTGTTTGGCAGTCAATTAGCGATATAGTACAAGGTCAGTGTAAATAAAGCCTTAGTTTTGAGTGAGTGCAACGCCGCTTACTTACTTGTTTAAATGTAGGTGCCGTACAATTTATATGGCACCTACTACCCTTTGTTACTAGTGCGTAAGTTAGCGCTGACGCATAACCCCTTCTTGCATTGTTGAGGCAATTAAGTTGCCTTGGCGGTCAAAAAATTGCCCTCTTACTAACCCTCGACCAGAACTTGCACTTGGGCTGTCAACTGAGTATAAAATCCAATCATCCATTCTAAATGGTCGATGAAACCACATTGCATGGTCAATCGTGGCAACTTGCATATTAGGTTGCATAAAAGACACACCATGCGGCTGCAAAGCAGTTGGTAAAAATTCAAAATCAGACGCGTACGCTAATAAGTAATTATGAATACGTTGATCGTCTGGCATTTCACCGTTAGCTTTAAACCAAATGTGCTTAACTGGCTCCATTGCTTCAGGTTTAAATGGGTTATGAAAGGTCACCGGACGTATTTCTATTGGCATTTCACTAATAAATTGATTGCGTATAGCTGCGGGTATTTGCTCGGCGTTTTCTTTATAAAACTCTAACGATGAACGCAGCTCTTCGGGTAAAGGTACGTCAGGCATAGTCGCCTGATGCGATAATCCTTCTTCAGCTCCTTGAAAAGACGCTGTCATGTAAAAAATAGGCTTACCGTACTGAATAGCACTAACCCGACGAGTGCTAAAGCTTTTACCATCGCGAATAGCTTCTACATCATACACAATAGGCTTAGTGGCATCGCCTGGGCGTAAAAAGTAAGAGTGGAGTGAATGTACAATACGCCCCTCTGGTAGCGTTTCTTTTGCAGCAGATAGCGCTTGGCCCATAACTTGGCCGCCAAATACAGCACCAAAACCTAAATCTTGGCTTTGCCCTCGATACAAACCTTGCTCAATTTCTTCAAGTGTTAACAACGACAATAAATCATCTAATACTTGGCTCATTATTACTTCCTCAATTCTCTAATACCCAAATGATACTATACAATAGAGGGATGTAAATCATTCTACGAGTCCTGATATGGCGTATTGGCTATTTAAAACTGAACCCGATGCATTTTCGATTGACGATCTTAAAAATGCACAAAATCAAACCACACTTTGGGAAGGGGTACGTAATTACCAAGCACGTAACTTTATGCGCGACGAGGTAAAAGTAGGTGACCTAGTAATGATTTACCATTCTAGCTGCAAGCTCGTAGGCGTAGTAGGTATTGCTGTAGTAACAAAAGCAGCTTACCCAGATCCAACTCAGTTTGATTTAAGTAGTGATTATTATGATGCTAAAGCCACCAGCGACAATCCTCGCTGGGTAGTAGTAGAAGTAACTTATCAATCTCATTTAAACTCTCTGGTTAGCTTAAAAGAAATAAAAGCTAACCCTCGCATCACCGACATAGCGCTTAAAAAAGGCGGGCGATTGTCAATAATGCCCGTAACCAAAAGTGATTGGCAAATAATCACCCACATGGCTGAGGAGTAAAATATTTTACTATTTAACCTGAGCCTAGTTATTTAAAAAGCGGTAAATTTAGTTACCGGCTAATTTATAAGTAAAGCAATCCTCTATGCAACAGGTATAACTCTCTGACACTAATACAAAAGTACGTTTGTTTTTCTTATCTATGGTAATTTGCTATAATTCGCCGCTTGTTTTTGTGGAGGAAAAATGAAGTTACTGTATTGGTTAGATGAGTGGTTAACCCTTTCGTGTGATGAGCAGCAAGCCAAACTGCCAATGTCTGGGGGAGATTTACTTGGCGATGTATATGTTAAGTACGACTTTATTGATATTAATAAGCCCCTACTATTTACCTTTTCGCCTGCTGGTACTGATGTGCAGGAGCAAGACCTTCACGCAGACTTCGCGCCCTGGGGTTATCACCTGGCACAAAAACAAAACGTAAATGTGATTGCCTTTCAGCACCTAGGGAAAAGTAATTGGTTTCGTAACCGCAATTTAATTTTTTTTCTGGAACAATTATCCCCACTGCTTACATCTTTTAAGACTCGATTAGGTTATGGCTTAAGCCGTGGTGGCTTTGCGGTTGGTGCTTTTGCAAAATTATTAAAGCTAGATCAGGTATTGCTTTTTCACCCTGTTAGCACTAAAAATAAAAGCTTAGTGCCATGGGACGACCGCTCTAGCACAGATATAGCTCAGCAATATGATTGGGAAGGCAGTTATGCCGATTTAGATTTAGGCAACGCCCAAGGCTATATTATTTACGACCCCACTAATCGTATTGATCGACTACATGCCAAGCGCTATAAGCAACTTAACCATTTACGGGTATTTGGTATGGGTCACGGCACTCACGCCACTTACTTAAACAAGTTTGGTTTTTATAAGCAAGTAGCTGTGGACTTTATGCGCCATCAACAAATTGATATTGCGCAGTTTCGCCTGCAAACTAAAACCTTACGCTTTAAAGAGGACTATTACAAAAGGCTCAATAAAGCGAATAAAAAATCGGCGCATCGCCTAGAATTACTAAGTACTGCACATAATATTTTGATAGACGAAAAAACAGCTCACGTACAGGAGCATCAAGCTAGCATTGATATTCAGCCACTTATTGATGTAGCGCTTAAACATCAAGAGCAGCACCCCGATGATGCCATCCAATTACTCGAAGTCGCCAAGCAATTAGCGCCAAACGACCCTCTTGTGAAGCACAAACTGAAAGAGCTTGAATAGTACTAAAATTTAAACTAGCGGCCTGCAATACTATTAATACCACTGCGGCAACTACTTCCTATTGCCAAAAAGCCTTATATTTAAGGCTTTTTATTTTGCCTTTTTTTACGCCCATGTTTAGGCACTATGGCTAAATACATAATAAGCCCTAACCACGAAAAAAATACAATGCCAATTAACCAAGCATTTTTTTCGTGGCCTTGAGTACGCTTACTATT
This sequence comes from Pseudoalteromonas sp. 19-MNA-CIBAN-0066, assembly GCF_040308705.1. Classification (NCBI taxonomy): domain Bacteria; kingdom Pseudomonadati; phylum Pseudomonadota; class Gammaproteobacteria; order Alteromonadales; family Pseudoalteromonadaceae; genus Pseudoalteromonas; species Pseudoalteromonas sp. 19-MNA-CIBAN-0066. The sequence goes on along the minus strand of NZ_JBEONZ010000008.1, from coordinate 12,525 downwards.
GAGTACAATAACCACAGGTAAAATATAGGCAATTAAAAGAATGATTAAAAATATAACTTCGTTCATGCTTTTGCCAAAGCCGGCCAGTCAACCTCACGACTTAATACTCGCTCTACTGCTATGTAGTGCAAAATGTCGCCGGCGTTAATTTTATAATCAAGTGGCGGATTTAAATCCATATTTTGTGCACTTAAATTGTGTGCCACACCAAGTAAAATAGCATCATGCTGATGTTTAAAATGATGAAACAAAGTACCAAACTCCATCTCTTTGCTTTGCTCTGGAATGGCTAAGCTAAACTGCGTATCGCCATGTAAAATTGATAGTAGCTCTTCGTGCACTCGGCTCGAACCTGGATCTTGCATTGAACGTACGAGTATTTCTGCCGATTTAACACTGCTGCATTCTACATTTTGGCAATGCTCTAATAGCATATCTACTTTTGTTTCATCTAAAAAATGCGCGCTTATATGGCAATCATCTTTAACTAAACGGCTAATGCGCAATGCGGTAGTAAAGGTTTGATCGTCGTCTTGGCCGTCAATAATCACTTTATCGGCGTAGCTTATAGCTACACGTTTTAGCTCCTCTAAATCGGTAAAGCTACTTAACCGCACAAAGTCGACACTTTCGTTACTTAAAAATGGGTGCTCCATTTGCTCAGTTACTGCAAGTAAAATACGCCGTTCGGTACGTTTAGTGTCGGCCAGAATGTAATCAATCATTTTTTTAGTACGGGTATCGTGCCAACCAAAAATAATAATATGGTTGCTACTGTGAGCAAAGTTTTTATCACCAGTCATAGCGCGCCTAATTAAGTAAGTTATTGTTTGCCCTGTTTTGCCTAACAGAACGCCAAATAAAGCTAAACCAAAAGGTATTTGTATTAAAGCCACCACCCAACGCCCTAAATCTGTGGTTGGGCTAAAATCGCCATACCCTACGGTTGAAGTGGTTACCGTGTAATAATAAAAAAAGGTTGTTAGGGAGGTGAGTGCTTGCTCATTTGCTATATATAACAATCCCCATGTTAAAAGCATATGAGTCAAAATAGCCAGTGCCACTGCTTGCCAACTCAACTGATCTATATGAGCCCGTACAAGTAACACTAGCCTTTTAAATATCACCGGCATAATACAAAGTCTTAGTTAGTAAATTATCTATAAACAACACGTTACTTTATGCTATTGGTTTAAGCAATATTTTCACTATTCTCATTTAAACATAACGCCCATAAGACTAAATGCGGTTTGCCAATTAATGTTTTTCGTGATTAATTACCCTGCAAATAATACTAACAACAGTCCTAGTTATGCTTAATAAAATAGCCACTCCCTTTACCAAGCTCGTTGAGCGCTACCTGCCTGATCCCTTTATATTTGTAATACTGCTACGTGTTATTACCTTAGTTATCGCTAGCGTGTTTACTCCAACAACCGGTATTGAAGTACTGCAAGCGTGGGGCGATGGTTTTTGGAACTTACTTAGCTTTGCAATGCAAATGCTGCTGGTGTTAATTACCGGCTATATGTTGGCAAGCACTCCACCTATTAGTAAGTTACTAGAAAAGCTCGCCACCTTTGCTAACACTGCACCAAAAGCAATTATATTAGTAACGCTTATTTCACTACTCGCTAGTTGGCTTAACTGGGGGTTTGGCTTAGTTATTGGCGCGTTATTTGCCAAAGCCATTGCTAAACACACCCGAGTTGATTACCGCTTATTAGTTGCCAGCGCCTACTCAGGTTTTGTAGTGTGGCATGGCGGGTTAGCAGGCTCAATTCCATTGACGATAGCCACCGATGGGCACTTTTTGCAATCAAGCATGGGGATTATTAGCACTGAGCAAACGCTATTTGCTGGCTTTAATATTGCCATACTAGTAGGGTTATTTATTATTATGCCGCTAGTTAACCGTTACATGCTACCAAGCGCCCAGGAAAGTGTTTACATAGACCCCGCACTATTAAAAAGTACCTCCCCTGCAATAATTAATATTACCAGGCCAGCCCAACACTTAGAGCAAAGTAAATTGCTTGGTATTACAATTGGCGTATTGGGGTTAACTTATTTAGGTTATTACTTTTTAGTTGCCGGCGGCGGTTTAAACTTAAATAGCGTAATTGCGTTGTTTTTGTTTTTAGCTATAACCTTACATCAAACACCGCATAACTTACTCAATAGCTTACAACAGGCAATTCCTAGTGGTGCTGGTATTGTTATTCAATTTCCGTTTTATGCCGGCATTATGGCGGTAATGGTTGATAGTGGCCTAGCACAGCAAATATCAAGCGGTTTTATTGCCATAGCGGATGCAGACAGTTTGCCATTTTTTAGTTTTATAAGTGCCGGGTTAGTTAATATGTTTGTGCCTTCGGGCGGCGGACAATGGGCGGTACAAGCGCCAATTGTAATACCCGCAGCGCAAGCGCTTGGCGCTGACATCTCACGAGTTGCAATGGCAGTAGCCTGGGGAGATGCCTGGACTAACTTAATTCAACCTTTTTGGGCATTACCTGTACTTGCTATAGCAGGCCTAAAAGCCAAAGACATTATGGGATTTTGTGTAGTGCAGTTGTTTGTAACTGGAGTATTTATATCCTTAATGTTGAGCTTTTATTAACTGTATAAAAATAATGTATTAAGCAGGACTGCAATTACAGCCCTGCTTTTAAATACGATTAGCTCGATAATATTTTCATTGGCAAGCTTAAAATGGGGTTTTCTGAGTCTGCAAAATGCATCATTACGGCTATATGCCCGGCAACCACCAGCGCATACATCACCGCTGAAAAACCTTGGCCATACTTATCAAGTGGCATTAAATGTGAAGTGTGTCTGCCGCGCCATTCAAATACAATTTCCAGCGCACCAATAAACAAAAAGAACACCAACAACATTAAACCAAAGGTGTAACTGAGCCATAAACCAAACAGTACTCCCAATAAACACACACTTAAACCGACCCATGAGCGCATAGAAAAGCTAATACTTTTTAATACATGGCCACCATCAAGCGGTAAAATAGGCAGTAAATTAAATAAGTTAAGTAAAGCGCTAAGCACAGCAACACCGGCAAATATTTCCATTTCGGTAGCGTAGTACAACACTAAACTTAATACTGACGTTATAAGCCCAAACGCGGGGCCCATTAAAGAAATCACTACATCTTGCCAACGCGTGGTAATTTTATCATCACTTACTGCAAGCCCGCCTACAAACGGAATTAAATAAATGCCTTTGGTTTTAATGCCAAAATATTGCATGGCACGCACATGGCCGTATTCATGCACCACTAAGCAAGCAATAAGCATAAGTGCAAACTCAATACTGAATAACCAGGCATAGCCGGCAACTGACGCTCCCGCTAACACCACCTTAATTACTTTGGCACTTTTAAATAGCTTAAAACCAAGTGCGGCCAATCCTAGCCAGCCTTTTTTAGTTTCACCGCCAGTAGCTGCAGGTAAAGCAAGTTGCGTAGCAAACTCATCGTTTACAAACAACGAAATACTCTGCTCATTTACCAATGAGCTATCAATACCTATTAGTTTGTTATCAAAAGTAAATTGATAATAGTTGTCGCGGGGATTATCAAAAGTAATAGCTTGTTGACTATGAAATATCTGCACAACTTTTTGCCCAGAAACCATAAGTGTAAAGGGCTGATCGGCTAACTTAAGTTCTATTCTTATCATAATTAAAACCGTTTAAAACAATAGCGCTAGTATACCGACTCAGCTAAAAAACACGAGCGAGCATGATTAATAACAACTTTTTATTAGCCGGCTAATATACACATTAAAAGAATGACAAACACATGAGAATCTACTACTTTTATAGTAATACACACTATGCATTGAAAGGGATAACAGTGAAAAAAGTAGTGCCTAATATTCTGGTCGTTGATGACTCAAAAGCTATTTTAATTGTAATGGAAGCAATCCTCGCTGAGTTAGATATGTCAGAAACCATAACCACTTGCCTAAGTGCTACAAAAGCGCTAGAAAAAGTTAAACGTGACATAAACTATTTTGATGCCATTTTTACCGATTTAAACATGCCTGAAATGGATGGCATGGAGCTAATACGCCATTTAGGAGAGCTAAATTACCAAGGCGCCATTATTATTATTTCTGAAATGGAGCATAAGGTAATTAGTTTAGCTGCCAACTTAGCCAAGCAGCATAATGCTCACCTTATCGGTAATATTTCTAAGCCCGTACAATTAACTCAAGTAGGCTCCTTGTTAAATAAAGTTGCCTATTTAAATAGCCACACTTTAATAAAAGAACCTGCTATTTCAAAAACAGAGCTTATTAACGCATTAAAAAATGACGAAATAACGCCGTTTTATCAACCTAAAATATGTATTAATACCAGTAAAATAAAAAGTGCTGAAGTATTAGCGCGTATTGTGTCAAATACCGACGGTAGTATAATTTTACCAGCTCGTTTTATTAGCCTTGCTGAGCAACATGATCTAATTAATGAAATTACATTTGCGCTCTTTGAAAAAGCCACCAGTGATTTCGAAAATATAAAAGAACAGCTAGGACAAAATTTAAAACTGGCATTTAACTTATCTCCCATGCAGTTAAACGATCTTAGCTGCCCAAATAAGCTATTACTTATATTAAAACTTAACCAGCTTAAACCTAGTGATATTATTATTGAGATAACCGAACAACATGCACTTTCAAGCCTAAGCCAATTAGAAACATTAAACCGCTTAAGAATGCATGGTTTTGGTTTATCGCTTGACGATTTTGGCGTTGGCTTTACTAACATGAGCCAGCTTAAAAACTTGCCCTTTACCGAAATAAAAATAGACCGCACACTTATTAGTAATATAGAAATAGATCAGTTTTCTCAAGTTGTTGTAAGCTCCCTCATCGACATTACCAATCAAGAGCATTTAGAACTAGTAGCAGAAGGGGTTGAGCGCCCCGAAGAGCTTGCCTACTTAAGGCATTACAAAACTCGCTTAGCAATACAGGGATTTTTATTTAGTCGTCCTAAATCTAAGAGTGAATTTATAGACTGGGCACAATATTGGATTAAAGTGACAGGAAATACCATTAACTATAAACCCCCAAGCTAATAAGGAGACCTCTTTAGTTGTCTCCTCTAGGGTGTTTATCCTCTTCAGTGACTAAGTTTTTACTATTTGCCAAACGTTTATGCCAACGCTGCTTCGCAACTGCACGCATATTAGTGGACTGATCGCGCTCATCTACAATTTCTAACCCCATTAGCGCCTCAATCATGTCCTCAAGAGTGACAATCCCTTGTACGTCGCCATACTCATCAACCACTAAACAAATATGCGTGCGGTCTGTTAATAAGGTTTGTAACAACGACGACGCATTTTGCGAACTAGGAACCGTATAGATAGGCTTTACTAGTTTACTAATTTTGTAATCGCTACCTAAGCGATGACATGCCAACATAATATCGTTTTTATGCACAAAGCCGATAATATCGTCAGTGTCTTTATCAAACACCAATATGCGAGAAAACGACGACGAACCATGCAGGTTCAAGTATTCGTTTACGGTTAAGTCTTTATGAACTTTAAAAATAACTGTACGTGGGGTCATCAAATCGCATAATTTGGCATGTCTAAAATGTAATAAGTTACGAATTATTTCAGACTCATCTTGATGCAGCGCCCCCGACTCAGTGCCTATATCGGCCATGGCTTCTATTTCTTGGCGAATATAATAGGCTTGGTCGTGCTTTGGCCCCATTAAATTTGTCAGCTTTTGTGCAAGCCATACAAAAGGCTTAAGCAATATAACTAAAAAGCGTAAACCGTAAGTCACACTTGGGGTAAGTACTCGCCAATAGTTTGCCCCTAACGTTTTAGGTATGATTTCAGAAAACACCAGCACAAATAAAGTCATCACTGCAGAGGCAACCCCTACTGCTGCATCCGAAAATACAATGGCTGCTTGCGCGCCAACTCCAGCGGCTCCGGCGGTATGCGCCACCGTATTAAGCGTTAAAATAGCCGCTAATGGCTGATCAATATTATTTTTTAGTTTTTCGAGCTGCTTAGCTAATACAGGCTGCTTTTTACGCAGTAATGCAACATAACTAGGTGAAATGCTTAACAGCACGGCTTCCATTACTGAGCATAAAAATGAAATAACAATGGCAACGACCATATAAACTATCAGTAATGTCATTTGCTCTCCGCTTAGTTGAATATATGGGCATGATAACAATACATGCTATATTTGGCCAAAGACTCAATAATAATAGGTATAATAATGGAACTTAACGCACTTTGGCGTCATAGCAATAAACTATTTAAACACTCCTTTGCCCTTTTTACCCTTAGCAGCTTAAGTTTTGCTACGCTTGCAGCGCCGCTTGATAAATCTAAAATTCAATTTATTGGGCCACTGGCTGAAAACATGCAATTAAAGCCTTTTCAAACGGCCCAAAGCGATACCATAATTAGTAACTTATTACCCCAGCTACAACTCCCCATAGCTAACTTTTCGGTGTTTGACAAAAAACACAGCTGGCAGCCATTTAATAAAATAAATGCACTCACTTTAGGCGGCTTACAGGCACTAAAGTTTAATATAGAAACCACGCGTTTTAGCCAAGGTACGTTAACCTTAAAAGGCATTGAACAAGGGCAATTGTTTATAAATGGCGAGTTGCAAAAGGCAGACAACAGCAGCTACAAACTCGCCTTAAATAATGGTAGTCATACTGCTATTATTGTTGCGCAACAAGTTGCAAATTGGCACGATGTAACACTCGACTTTGCACCAAAAACACCGAGCGATAACATTACCCTTAGCACTTCACAAACTAAGCGTTTATCGGCAAAGCAGTTATTTGATGCCCCCACTATTAGCGGCTTATCATTAGCACCAAACTCAGAGCACTATATTACGACAACGCGCCGCTTTAATGATAAAACTCTAAATCAAGCAAACAATATTACTGAGCTTAAAAACACCGACAATCAAACGCTGTATCGCTTTGAGGCAGAACAACCAAGCAACCTTATTTGGAGCCCAGACAATCGCTTTTTAGTGTATTTACTAAACGGTGAATTAAAACAACTCAACCGTAAAAACTTATCAATAAAAACCCTCTCTACTCGCTTAGAAGGCGCTAGCGGTTTTACCTTTTATAACGAGCACAGTGTAATATTTAGTTGGTCTAACCCTGCATCAGACAAGGGTAATGACAAGCTTACAAAGCATTATAAAGGGTTACAAGATCGCTGGTCATACGCACGCTCAGTAAGCCAAGTTTATATGCTTGATACACAAAGTGGTTTAATAAAAACACTCAGCCAAGGGCCGCTTTCGCATAGCTTTGAAGACTTTAACAATAAGCGCGGTAAACTATTAATGAGCCGCCCTGTAGTCGCTATGCAAGCGTCAACTCATCCAGAAACAGAACTAGTAGAGCTTGATTTAAAATCAAATAAGCTTACTTCTTTGGGTAAATTTAAAACTTTTAATCAGGCCAAATACGCCAATAAAGATGTGTATGTTGTTGCAGGTCCCGACTTTAAAAATGGGGCAGGTAGAGCATTGCCAAAAGAAATGCTAGCGAATAACTACGACGGTCAACTTTACCTGCTTACAGACGGCGGAAAAAACGTTAAAGCACTCAGTAAACAGTTTGATCCGGCAATTGGAAGCCTGAATGTATTAAACAATGGCGACGCATTACTAAAGGTTACTGAGCACGACACCCAACCGCTCTACCTATTTGATTTAAGTAAGCAGCGCTTTAAAAAATTAAATACCGGTTTAGATATTGTTGAGCAGTTTAGCTACTCAAACGAGCGCAACATTGAAATATTACTCAGTGGCACCACGGCTTCTAGTCCACAACAATTAAAGCGATTTAATATAAGTAAAAACACCGCTAAAATAGTCTGGGATTCAAAGCCACTTAGCTATGCAAATACACAAATTCCAACTCTCGAAGAATTTAATTTCACTAATAAAAATGGCGTTGAAATTTCAGGGCGTGTTTATATCCCAAATAACCTTGATAAAACTAAAAAACACCCAGCGCTGGTTTATTACTATGGCGGCACATCGCCAGTGACACGAGGCTTTACTGGACGTTATCCGTTTAATTTATGGGCGGCAAACGGGTATGTGGTTTATGTAATACAGCCAACAGGCGCTACCGGCTTTGGGCAAAAGTTTTCGGCGCAGCACGTTAATGCGTGGGGCAACTACACCAGCGACGATATAATTGCAGGCACGCAGGCATTTTTAAATAAATACAACTATGTAGATAGCGAAAAGGTAGGCAACCTAGGTGCCTCTTACGGTGGTTTTATGACTATGCATTTAGCAACTAAAACCGACTTATTTAGCGCATCGATTTCTCATGCTGGTATTTCTAACCTCACATCTTACTGGGGTGAAGGATGGTGGGGCTACTTATATTCTGGCGAAGCGTCTAAAAACAGCTTTCCGTGGAATAACCCCGAGCTTTATAGTAAACATAGCCCGGTATTTAATGCCGATAAAGTAACCACGCCTATGCTACTCATTCATGGTGACAGTGATACTAACGTACCCGTTGGCGAAAGCTTAACTATGTACACTGCACTTAAATTACTTAATAAAGATGTAGAGTTAATAGAATACAAAGGTGCGAACCATCAAATTATTGCCCGCGACAAACGTTTTGATTGGTGGAATACCATGCTAGCTTATTTTGATAAAAAACTTAAAAATGAGCCACAATGGTGGGATTATCTTTACCCTAACGACTAGTCGCTAAATTGTTTTTAATAATTAAGTGAACTTAGATTAAGATATTTATTCTGAGTACAGCAGGCTAAATAGCACCTTTAATAAAACCCTAAAGGTGCTAAATTTTCTAAACTGTAAACTTATTAACTACTTTTGAAACATTAGCTTACTTAAAAACAATAAACGCCCTTCTCAGCCTTTACTTAATGGTGCTACCATAGAAAACTATAAGCATTAACAATAAAGTATTATGACTATTCATGTTTTATTGGTTGAGGACGACGAATTACTCGTTAAACGCATCCAAAATCATTTTACAAATACCGAGTTTACAATAGAAGTTGACCCTACTGGCGCCGATGCACTGAGCACTATAAGGTCGCGAGTTAATTTGCGCGGTGCTTTTTCATTAGCCATTATTGATATTGTTTTACCAAAGCGCGACGGCTTACAACTTGCAAAAGAGCTAAATACTCTTACCGATATTGGCGTAATTTTATTATCGAGCCGTGATTCACAGGCCGATCGCATTGCTGGCCTTGCCCAAGGCGCAGACGACTACATATGCAAACCCGTAGACTTACTTGAACTAGAGCTGCGCATGCGTGCTTTATATAAACGCATTGCACACTTAAATTCAGACAATGATAAAAACGATGATAACGGCGAAGAGTTTATAGAATATGCCGACTTTAAATTACACCCCGACAACCGCACACTAATTACAGCTACAGGTGCTGAATCGCGCTTAACCGAAGCGGAACATAAAGTACTTATTTGTTTAATTGGTAACGCAGGTAAAGCAACTTCTCGCGAAAAAATATCTGAAGAAATAGGCCAGCCTGATTGGAGCCCAAACGATCGTACTGTTGATGTGTTAATTGGCCGTTTGCGTAAAAAATTAAATGATGAAAAAGATCAAAAGCGCATTGTTACCGTACGCGGCAAAGGTTATATGCTCTCTATTTAGTACTTAGTTAATTGCGCTAGTAAGCGCTCAAAGGCGCGGTAGTTAAGTGCTTCTTTTAGCTCATTTAAGCTAATACGCTCCGCCCCTTTTAAATCACTAATAGTACGCGCTACTTTAATTATTCTATGGTATGAGCGTGGCGATAATGCCAGTTTTTCACTCGCTCTGGCTAAAAACTGCAACTCTGTGGAAGCGAGATCACAATGTATACTCATTTCTTTATTGTTTAACCGCGCATTCACTTTACCTTGGCGTTTTAGCTGCAAATAATAAGCAGCCTCTACTCGCGCTCTTACTACTGCACTGGTTTCTTCGGGTTTGCTACTTTGTAACTCAACACTCGTTAGCCTTGGTAATTCAATTTGTAAGTCAATACGGTCAATAAACGGCCCCGAAACACGCGACAAATAACGCATTACTTGATCAGGCGTTGCCCGCTTATCATTATGGCAACCTGTAGGGCTGGGGTTTAGCGCCGTAATAAGCTGAAACTGCGCCGGAAACTCCATTTGCCTTGCCGCACGCGAAATAGTGACAGTACCAGTTTCCATAGGTTCACGCAGCGAATCGAGCACTTTACGTTCGAACTCTGGCAACTCATCTAAAAAAAGCACGCCATTATGCGCCAATGAAATTTCCCCTGGTTTAGGGTTTGACGAGCCACCGACTAATGCAACGGCAGAGCAGGTATGGTGAGGGTTACGAAATGGCCGTTGTCGCCAATTAGTTAAATCAATCGACTGGCCAATAATAGAATAAAGCGCTGCAGTAGCAATTGCTTCATCATCTGACATGGTCGGCATAATGGTTGCCATACGTTGAGCCAGCATTGACTTACCCGTACCAGGGGGGCCCAAAAATAGTAAGTTATGGCCTCCTGCAGCGGCAATTTCGAGTACTCGTTTTGCCCCAGGCTGGCCTTTCACATCACTTAAATCGAGCAAAAAATCAGGAGCTTGCGTGCAATCTGGGTATTGTATATTTAACGGTAGTGGTTGCTGATTAAGTAAATCGCCCCACACTTCTGCAATAGAGCTTACGGCTTTGCGTTTAACCCCGTTAACTAAACTAGCTAAGCTATCATTTGCCAGTGGTAAAAAACAGCAGCGGTCCTGCTCTTTAGCAGCAAGCACCGAGGGCAAAATAGCATTTACGCCACGTATTTCACCGTTAAGTGCCAGCTCCCCGTAAAACTCATATTTATGAATGTCTGAGCACACTATTTGCCCTGAGGCGACTAAAATACCTACGGCAATAGCAAGATCGAATCGGCCACCGTCTTTTGGTAAATCGGCAGGGGCTAAATTAACAGTAATACGTTGATCGGGAAAACCAAACTTAGAATTTTCAAGTGCGCTACGCACTCTGTCTTTAGATTCTTTTACCGAGGCCTCGGGCAAACCTACAATATGAAAAGCAGGCAAACCATTACCTAAATGCACCTCAACAATCACTTCGGGGGCATTTATGCCCACCTGAGCACGAGAATATATGCGAGCTAACGACATTCCCTATCCTAATAAATACCCTTTAGCTTTAGTTTAGTCGGGATATTTAAAAACGTGTAATACAATACCCCATTTTATGGCAGCAAAACGCAGTAACAGAGTCATCAACATACTCAAAATCATCGCAACTTCAACGATAAGCGAAAAGTTAATACACAAGGTGTACACTATTCCCCCCGCTATACAGGTGGTTGCATAAAGCTCGCCCTTTAACAACATGGGGATCTCCCGGGCAAGTACATCACGAATTAGGCCACCAAAACATCCGGTAATAACCCCCATAATCACTGCTGTCATATCTGGCATACCGGCGAGCAATGCTTTTTGCGTGCCCATTACAGCAAAAAAAGCTAAACCAAACGCATCGGCAATTTGTAAATTATAGTGGGGTATGGTTCTTTGCTTATTTATTAGCCGCGTTGTTAGTAGTATTGCAGCTAAAATTGCAGCAAAATAACTTTGGTCGTGCAGCCAAAATACCGGAACATTTAATATCACATCGCGAACAGTTCCTCCGCCAATAGCGGTTACGGTAGCAAGTACAACAACACCAAAGCCATCCATCTTCTTTTCATACGCTACCAAGGTGCCCGATATGGCAAATACTGCAACACCTATTAAATCAAACCAGTGGTAAAGTTCTGTCATGCCTACTCTTGCTAAAATATTTACGTTACTGCTACATAAGCTACGCTAAGTTTAAAAAAATAACTACTTTTAGCACTAATTAAGCTGCTAAGTTCCTTTTATATTCAAAACTAACCTATAAACCCTATGAGTTAAATTAACCTTTATAGCCGTTTATTGCTCCTTCCTGATTAGCCAATTGAGCGTGGTAAACAGTAAAGCGACGGCTTTTGGGTTGTAAGTCATTCGCCAAACTTTAGACATAAAAAAACACTCTTTAAGAGTGTCTGTTTATTCTTATTTATTTCAGTGGTTGCGGGAGTCAGAGTTTATGAAGAGTGAACGCATCACGCAGTGACGACGACCTTCGGGTTATGAGTCACTCACTAAATTTTAGACATAAAAAAACACTCCTTAAGAGTGTCTGTTCATTCTTATTTATTTCAGTGGTTGCGGGAGCCAGAGTTTATGAAGAGCGAACGCATCACGCAGTGACGACGACCTTCGGGTTATGAGTCACTTACTAAATTTTAGACATAAAAAAACACTCTTAAAGAGTGTCTGTTTATTCTTATTTATTTCAGTGGTTGCGGGAGCCGGATTTGAACCGACGACCTTCGGGTTATGAGCCCGACGAGCTACCAGACTGCTCCATCCCGCG